>DATNQB010000076.1 GCA_036702875.1 Oculatellaceae cyanobacterium
ACAAAAAAAGATGTTTATTAGTTTAATAGAACATTTAAAAAAAGTCAAAGACTTTCGCAAAAACAAAGGAAAAAGGCATCCGCTGTGGTTAGTATTGTTAGTAGTAATTTTAGGGATGATGTCAGGACATCAAAGCTATAGAGAAATTGGGTATTTTGCTAAATATGAGCGGAAAAATTTGCTAAATAGTTTTAAAATAGCCACAGAAAGATTACCATCTTTTGCAACGATAAGAAGGGTAATGATGGGGGTAGACTGGGAAAATCTGAGGGAGATATTTAATCAGTGGGCAGGGAAAAATTATCCCAAAATAAATGAAGCAGACTGGTTGGCAATTGATGGAAAAAGTTTAAGAAGTACAGTCACCAATTATGGAGATAAATCCCAAAACTTTGCGATGATAGTGTCCCTGTTTAGTCAAACAACAGGATTAGTGTTAGCTCTGGGAAAAATTGATAACAAAAAAGAGTCAGAAGTTGGTGGGGTTAGAGAGCTAGTAAGGGATTGCGGTTTAAAAGGAAAAGTAATAACTGCCGATGCGCTGCATTGTAATCAAGGAACAATTCAAGCAATCATCACAAGTGAAAATGATTATTTAATCGCTTGAAAGAAAAATTGCAGTAAATTATATAATCAAGTTCAGGATTTGACGAATAAGACCAAGCCAGAGGACACATATATCAGTCAAGAAAAAAGTCATGGGAGAAAAATAATTCGGCAAGTAGAAGTTTATAAAAATAGTGGTATTTGCTATAAAAATTGGTCACATATCCAAAGCTTGATTAAAGTAGAACGCTGGGGTTGGAGAGGACAAAAGGCTTATCAAGAAACAGCTTATCATCTCAGTAGTATCAGTGTAGATGCTCAAACATTTTCCGCTCATATTTAGAGGACATTGGCAAATCGAAAATCAAGTTCATTGGGTGAAAGACGTAATTTTAAAAGAAGATAATATGGGCATCCGTCAAATCCAACCAGCTACTAATTTTTCCATTTTGAAAACAATGGTATTGAATCTTTTCCGCAGTTTAGGGTTCATATCGATAACCGAGGGAAAAAGGTGGTTAAGTAATCAATGGGATAAGTTGCTCGCTTGTTCACAAGCTGTGGCTTAAGATTTGAAAAAAAGTACCCATCTTTTTTTGACAAAAAAATCTTTAAGAGGGGGTTAAAGCCTTGCTGTATAAGCTATAGGCTTACTTGATGCTGCTTAAATATATAAGTTATTAATCAATTACCAATAAAAATTACTATTAAATATTAATACTTGATTTTATGGCAGTCAGCAAAAAAATCATGCTCAAATGTTGAGTGATAATTTTAGAAAATGAAACAGCCCTGCCCTAGTAGGGGAGGGGTTTGGGGAGAGGTAGTTAGGATGAAGTAGAGAGGCGAAATGTCTAGACGTGATAATTTACATCTACCCCTGCGCCGTACTCTTTACGAACCAGAGCGGGAGGCTATTGTTCAATGGAACGCTCATTAAACTATGCAGATATCCTGAAAAAAACGCTGCAAGAGGCAACGCGAACCCAACCTCGCTTACAAGCGATTCAACTTTATCCTGTCTGCGATGCTGATTCCGGTCACTTCTTGATTCTAGCTACACTGGATCGACACCATTCTGTTTCACGCTCGCTTGGTCGATTGCCAAGTCATCATTGAAGAAGATAATTTTGAGGAAGGGTTAACCTCTGCACTTATTGTCGCAGGTATCCAAGCAGAGCATATTTTCACTAGCCTTGATTATCAAAGTTGCGGTAGCCCAGTGGTGTTTCAGGCGGTGTGAAGTATTCCTGTCTTCCCAGCCGCAGACGGAATTATTCAGCAGGGGATCTCGCTATCTCTGCAAGCATAGCTTTTAATACTACAGCAAAACCTAAATCTTTACTGTAAACACTGAGCCTTGGGGATGATTAGATTCAACAAAAATTTCACCCCCGTGTGCTTCAACTGCCATTTTACAAAAAGCTAAACCTAAGCCTATTTGAGAAATACCATCCATTAAATTACCAACTTCATACTTTTCAAAAATTTTCTGCCTTAAATCTTCATTTATACCAACTCCCTGATCATAAACTTTAATAATAAATTGCTTTTGTAGTTCATCTATATATTCAACTTCTACTTTTATTTCACTATTTTCTGGACTAAATTTAAGCGCATTCGACAGCAAATTATCTAGTACACGGCGACACAAATTAACATCTACAAAAACTTCTTTCCCCCATTGGGGAAAAATACTAGCTATCTGAACTTTTTTCCTTTCTGCTAAACCTTGAAAATCCCACACTACTTCTTGAACTATATCCAAAATATTTATATCAACTATATTGAGTGTGATTTTTCCAGATTCTACTTTAGCCATCAGCAACAAATCATCAGTCAAAAAACGCAGATTTTGTGCTGCTATCAAAATTTGCTCTACTTGTTGACTTTGCTGAGATGAAAGTTCTGTTATTAATAGTAGTTCAGAAAATAAAAAAATATTATTAATAGGATTGCGTAAATCATGTACAACCATGCGAGACATATCTTCACGCAAATTCAGAGTACTTCTTAGCGATTCTAAAGCTACTTGCAGAGCATCATATTGTTTTTTGATTCGCAACATAGAGCGAATTCTAGCTCGTAATTCAATACCACTGACAGGTTTACTCAAAAAGTCATCAGCACCAGCATCTAAACAACGAGCTAAATCTTCTTTAGAATTAAGTGCAGTTACTATAATAATTGGAATGTGCTGCCAGTTGGTGTTAGCCTTAATTTGTTTACACACTTCAAGACCATCCATCTCCGGCATCATCACATCTAATAAAATCACATCAGGAGAAATCGACTCTAAAATATTTAAAGCTTCCTGACCACCAGTGGCATAATGTAAGTTGTATTTTTCTTTTAATAGTAATAGTCTTATTATGTCAAAATTTTCTGGTTCATCATCAACAATTAAAATAAAATTATTATTCATAGTAGATATTTAATATTTACATATTTTGCGTGACGCATAAATATAGCATTAATAGATTTTATTCCAATAAGTTATAATAGTTTCTGACAAATTCTTATAGGAAAATTTACTTCAATTCGCAACGTTTTTTAATTTGCTGATTGTTAATTAATAAATTATTTATAAGCCTTGATAACTGTTTAAAATTGAAAGGTTTAGTAATATATTTTAAGGCTCCTGTATCTAAGCATCTCTCTTTATCCCCAAGCATGGCAAGAGCCGTGAGAGTGATAAGGGAAATTGCTGCTATGTCACTGTTTGCGCGAATCTGACGAGTTAGCGTCAATCCATTAAGTCCCATAACTGCTGGTTAATAATATATTGGTACATTAAGGATTGCTTTAAATATCAAAAATTTCTTGCAAATTCAGAGATTGACAAATGCGCTATTTTGTGCATAAAAGCCCGCACTCTTCTTCCGTATCCTGATTTTTAAAACTCAGTATTTTGCTGGAATTAAAGCAGTATGATAGATATGTAAAGCTATGTAAACACTGGGTTAAATGTCCCTTGAGTTTTTATCACTAGAGACCATTCAAGAAATTGCCCATAGGTTTGGTTACCTGGCAGTTTTTTTGGGAATTTTATTTGAAAATCTTGGTATTCCGTTGCCTGGTGAAACTGTAACTATAGTAGGAGGGTTTCTTGCTGGTAGTGGTGAACTGAATTATTGGATACTTCTGGTAGATGCTATTCTGGGCGCAGTTCTAGGTGGAACTTGCGGATATTGGATTGGCAGACTTGGCGGCTGGTCAATGCTGGTTCGCGTAGGTAGCTTTTTCCGAATCAAAGAAGAGCAACTGCTAGAATTAAAAGATAAATTTACTGAAAACGCCAGTAAAGCTGTATTTTTTGGTCGTTTTGTGGCTTTACTGCGAATTTTTGCGAGTCCAATGGCTGGAATAGCCGAAATGCCATTTTTGAAATTTTTGTGGTTTAACTTTGCTGGTGCTACTGTCTGGGCATCGGTGATGGTGACTTTAGCTTTCTTTGTGGGGCGGATTGTCTCTTTAGAGCAATTAGTAACTTGGGCGGCTCAATTTGCAATTGTTGCATTGATCATTGCGATCGCCATAATTGTAATCCCCATCTGGTTAGAATCTCGTAAAACCGCACAACCTGAACAACAAGAATAACTTAATAAATATCTATCTCAGATATTTAAGTTACTTTTTTAACGACTGAAAAGGGGCGAACTGCTGTTTGCCCTTTTTTATTAATTTACATATCTTTAAACTAGGCTGTACTTTTTTCCAAAAGTCCAGCTTTTTTTATACCTTACGAGTATTGAAGCAGCAAGAATTTTAGATTTTTATATAAGTATAGACAAGGGTATACCCTTGTCTATACTAGACCTTCTTGCAATCACATCGCATACTGAATGGATTTTCTGCCGTTCTCTCAAACGCCTTAAAATTAGCGATATTGAACTTATGAATGTCGTTTCTAAAACTCCCAATTTACTTAAACTAAGAGAGCGTCCGATTGGAATTTGGCTAATTAGCGCTTTTACAGCCTTACTCGGAATGTTAATTTTTATATCGTTTGATTCACCTATAGATTATTTTGGATTCTCCTGTATAATTTTCTCCAATCTAATGATGTTTGGTAGTCCAGTTCAAACTTGTATTTTTAATAAAGATCTTAATTATGTAGCTCTCAAGCACAAAGGTTGGCTAGGTACTAAAATAATTGGCTATCCCATAGATGAGATTAAAGGAATTCAAATTCAAGAATCAAGATTAGTCGGAACTCAGTTTTACAGGCTTTGTTTAATATTGATTTCAGGTAAAAAATTTTATATAACTCAAATTCCTAGTACTGACTGGAAATTGCAGAAAAACCTAGCTCAGTATATCCGGCAATTTCTAATGTTAGTGTAGCGAGTTGTCTAAAACTACCTAACAAAACTTACGCACTTTAATAGACATCTCCAAAAATTAAAGATGTATTATCTAATAAAATTGTAGAGACGTTGTATACAACGTCTCTACATTCCCATGAGAGGAAATGTTTAACGTATGCTGACTCTCGCTGACTGCCGATAGCTAATAGCTGATAACTTAAAGGCGGTGTTTTTGTGACCACACGCGGGTAGGTAAACCCCAAACATAGATAAAGCCTTCAGCAGCTTTGTGGTCAAACTGATCGTCAGCACCATAAGTTGCTAAATCAGGAGTATACAAACTCTGATCTGATTTACGTCCTACAATAATTGCATTACCTTTAAATAGTTTGAGCCGCACAACTCCAGATACTTGCTCTTGAGTTTGATCAATGAAAGCATCTAGTGCTGCTTTGAGTGGGCTATACCATAGACCGTTGTAGATCAATTGACTATAGGTTTCTTCAACACCACGCTTATAGTGGCTGACATCTGCGGTGAGAGCCAAACTTTCTAAGTCACGATGCGCTTGAATTAATACCAAAAGTGCTGGTGTTTCGTAGATTTCCCGTGATTTAATCCCTACTAAACGGTTTTCTACCATATCAATCCGACCAATACCATGATTTCCAACTAACTCGTTGAGTTGAGAAATCAATGCTACAGGTGATAGGGATGCGCCATTTAGGGTTGTAGGAATACCGCGCTCAAACCCTATTTCTATATATTCTGGTTCATTTGGGGTATCTGCGATCGCTTTTGTGAGTTCATAAATTTCTTCTAGTGGTTCTGTCCAAGGATCTTCTAATGGCCCTGCTTCAATACTACGACCCAACAAGTTACGATCAATACTGTAAGGAGAAGACTTTTTCACAGGTGTAGGAATACCAAAGCGTTCACCATAAGCAATGGTTTCCTCACGACTCATCCCCCATTCCCGTGCAGGAGCCAGCACTTTTAGATTAGGATTAAGAGCAGCAATAGAAACATCAAAGCGAACTTGATCGTTTCCTTTACCAGTACAACCATGAGCTACCGCGTCAGCACCGTATTTTTCTGCTGCTTCTACTAACAACTTGGCAATTAGCGGACGAGCAAGTGCAGTTGAAAGGGGATAACGATTTTCATACAAAGCATTCGCTTTCAATGCAGCAAAGGCGTAGTCTTTAACAAAGCTTTCTGTAGCATCGACTACTAGGGATTCACTAGCACCTGATGTTAAAGCTTTTTTCTGAATTGGCTCTAGTTCATCGCCTTGTCCCAAATCCGCAGCGAGGGTAATCACTTCTTGGACACCCCACTCTTCTTTAAGATAAGGGATACATACGGAAGTATCTACTCCACCTGAATATGCCAGCACAACCTTGTTAGCGCGACCCATTAATGTCTCAATTTTCTAAAACAACCAAGTTTTTATTATCGGCTACTTAGCCGAATTGTTGTCAGGAATTTAAAAAATGCCCTGAATTTGTTATGAAATCATCATGAGATTTTTTGGAACGCAGATGGAAGCAGATTAACGCAGATTAACGCAGATAAGTTCTAAAATTTGAGTAAGTTTGGCAATATTATTTGTATTTATTGATTGCGAATATTATTTTTTGTAAAATTTTATCGAATTTCTTAAACACAAAATATGAAGATGATTTTGATAATTAGTTTATTGCTAATTTTGCTATTAACAACATCTATTTATCATACAGTTGCATCTAAAATAGAAAAGGATAAATACCCTCCTCCAGGGCAATTGATTGATGTAGGAGGGTACAAGTTACATTTGTATTCTATAGGTGAAGGTAGTCCTACAGTAATTTTTGATCATAGCCTTGGCAGTTTAGGATGGTCAAATTATTTGGTATTTAATGAAATAGCTAAAATTACTAGGGTTGTAGTATGCGATCGCGCTGGATATGGTTACAGTGAAACCAGTCCTAAACCTCGTACCAGTGCAGAAATTGTTCAAGAATTACATACATTACTAACTAAGGCTGATATTCCACAACCATATATTTTTGTTGGGGACTCTTTTGGTGGTTACACTGCTCGGTTATATGCTGATAAATTTCCCAATCAAGTTGTGGGAATGGTTTTAACCCACGCTTTACACGAAGATACTGTATTAAATTTCCCTTTTAGTATCATAGTAATGAAAATAGTTTTTTTAATAGGATTTAAACTTACTCAAATATCTGCCTATTTGGGGATGATTAGATTATCTGGCTTGATGGGATTATTTGAATTCTTCAAAAAAGAATTGCGTCAATTTAACGAAAACGATTTAATACGTTTGAAAATGTCTTTTTATAGTGCGAAGCATTGGGAAGCTATGTTTCGAGAAGTTAAAGATATTACAAGTAGCTCAAAACAAATTAAAAATACTGGCAGTTTAAGTAATTTGCCTTTAGTCGTTATTTCAGTTCAGCATTTTTTAAAGCGTTCATTATTAACCTTCTTTCTCCCACTAAGGCAAGTGGATGAAGCTTGGACAAAAATGCAACCTGAATTATTAAAACTTTCCTCTAACAGCAAGCAAATTATAGCTGCAAATAGTGGTCATTTTGTCTGGATAGATGAGCCAGAAGTGATGATTAAAGCAATAAATGAATTAATTGAGCAGATAAGAAGTCAAGAATTATAGCAGTTAGCATAGCTTTTTATTTTATTTACTATGTTTAGGTTTTAGTCTTACAAGTTGTCCTAAAATATCATGGGAGCAGTTTGGTGTTTAATTACGTCTAGTTACTAAAATAAAATTTTTTAACGGGGGAATAGGTGTTTTTTAGTGTTGTAATTCCTACTTATAATCGCAAACCAATTCTAGAGAAGTGTCTACGAGCATTAGAACAGCAACAAACTGATGCTAATGTGTTTAGTGGATACGAAATTGTGCTGGTGGATGATGGTTCAACAGATGGCACTTTGGAATGGTTAGAACAACATTCAGCAGAGTTTCCCCACGTGCGATCGCATTTACAAAACCACCAAGGCGCAGCAGCAGCTAGGAATTTAGGGGTAGAGCAAGCAAAAGGCGATACAATCATCTTTATAGATAGCGATTTAGTCGTCACGGAAAATTTTTTACAAGCACACGCAGAAGCGTTGCTGCAAGGACAACAACAACTAGGAAGCGATCGCATCTTTACCTACGGTGCAGTAATTAATACCTGCAACTTTGAAAACCCGACATCTGAACCTTATAAAATTACTGATTTTTCAGCAGCTTATTTTGCTACAGGAAATGTAGCGATCGCGCGTAAATGGCTAGAAAAATCTGGCTTGTTTGATACTTGTTTTCAACAATATGGATGGGAAGATTTAGAGTTAGGTGTACGTCTCAAACAGTTAGGATTAAAACTAATTAAATGCCCGCAAGCAGTGGGTTATCATTGGCATCCACCTTTTGCATTAGAACAAATTCCCAAGCTGATCGATCAAGAAATTCAAAGGGGAAGAATGGGAGTTTTATTTTACCAAAAGCATCCAACTATGGATGTGCGGATGATGATTCAAATGACTTGGTTGCACCGCATCCTTTGGGGAGTTTTATCTATCGGTGGTCAACTAAATGAACGCACAATGGCTCCGTTATTACAATGGCTAATTAATCATGGTAAACCACAACTAGCTTTAGAAGTTGCGCGAATTTTTCTCAATTGGTATAACGTTCAAGGTGTTTACTCTGCTTATGCAGAAGCGCAGCAAAAAACTAGATAATAGGCTGATTGCATGATTAAAATCTGGGGAAATTAACCACAGATAAACACAGATGGACACAGATGGGATAACTCCTGATTGCTGATATGTCTACTAAATCGGCGATAGCACAAAATATATCAGCTAACTGTTAATTTCCGTCAATAAATAAGAAAATTAAAGAGCGAGTCCTTACTCCTTCGGAGTCGCTACGCGATTTTTCTGCGCTAGCAGTACGGACAGCTATGCGCTACGCGCAGGCTACGCCAACGCCAACGCCTTGATCATCACAACGCAGCTACCTATCAAAGCTGGATTTATATCCCAGACAAATTAATATGAACCCAACAATCTCAATCAACGACACTCACCAACTACAACTTGCACCTTTAAAAATACCCACTCGTCTACTGCTAGGGCCAGGGCCTGCAAATGCTCATCCTGCCGTCCTTGAAGCGATGAATACCTCTCCCGTAGGTCATCTCGATCCGGCATTCCTGGGATTAATGGATGAGATTCAAAGTTTGCTACGTTATGTTTGGCAGACCGATAACCAATTAACTATTGCCGTTAGTGGAACCGGATCAGCCGCAATGGAAGCAACCATTGCTAATGCGACTGAACCAGGCGACGTTGTTTTAGTAGGCGTAGCAGGATACTTCGGCAACCGTTTGGTTGATATGGCGGGTAGATATGGCGCTGATGTCCGCACTATTACTAAACCTTGGGGGCAAGTTTTTTCATTAGATGAACTGCGTACCGCCCTAGAAACTCATCGTCCAGCAATTCTAGCTTTAGTTCATGCTGAAACCTCCACAGGGGCGCGTCAACCTTTAGAAGGTGTAGGTGAGTTGTGCCGTGAATTCAACTGTTTATTGCTAGTTGATACTGTGACAAGTTTGGGTGGTGTACCAATTTTCTTAGATGAATGGGGGGTTGACTTAGCTTATAGCTGTAGCCAAAAAGGTTTAGGTTGTCCTCCTGGTGCTTCTCCGTTTACCATGAGCCCCCGTGCAATGGAAAAATTGCAAAAACGCCCCGCTAAAGTGGCTAACTGGTATCTGGATATGAATTTATTAAGTAAGTACTGGGGTACTGAGCGGGTTTATCATCATACTGCACCGATCAACTTGTACTATGCTTTACGAGAAGGATTGCGTTTGATTGCAGAAGAAGGATTAGCAAGTTACTGGCAGCGTCATCAAAAGAATGTCGAATACCTCTGGCAAGAACTAGAAAACATCGGACTTACGATGCACGTAGAGCGAGAATTTCGCTTGCCAACTTTAACCACTGTGTGCATTCCAGAAGGTGTAGATGGTAAAGCGATCGCACGTCAGTTGCTCAATGAATACAATATTGAAGTTGGCGGGGGTTTAGGCGAACTTGCAGGTAAGGTTTGGCGCGTTGGTTTAATGGGTTTTAATAGCCGTCCAGAAAGCGTAGATCAACTTATAGCAGCATTACGTCAAGTTTTAGGGAAATAATAGACAACAGTTACCAGTGAACCTTGATCTGGTAACTGATATAGCAACCGCTTTCGTCGGCTATTCGACAAGTTGTAGAGTTAAAGCCTATACAACGCAAAATTTAAAAAGCTAACTGCTAACCGCTATGACTAAAAGAGCGATACTCCTCCGGAGTCGCTGCGCTATCGCATAAGGAAATCTAGCCATGTCCGATCTTGGTTTGACCCACATTGCATTAACAGTCAGTAACATTGATAAAAGCATCGCTTTTTATGCCAAATATGCTCAGATGCAGGTGGTACATTACCGTGTTGATCCACATTCTCACAGAGATGTTGCATGGATCAGCGATCTTACTCGCCCATTCGTGATAGTGCTGATTAAAGTACCCGAAGTCAACAATCAACTATTACCAATATCCCATCTTGGTGTAGCTTGCGAAAGCCATGAAAAAGTCGATCAACTTTGTGAACAAGCTAAGTCTGAAGGTGTGTTAATTGCAGGGCCAAATGATTCAGGGCAACCAGTGGGATACTGGGCTTTTTTACGCGATCCAGACGGACATACGCTAGAGATTTCTTATGGTCAAGAAGTAAGTTTTACAGTGGAAAATTCCACTGCCAAACATTCTTCTTCTATGCCTACTTAAAAATTAAATGGCGCTCACGATAAATTCCTCGCTGCGCCCTTCACCCAATATTTCTCAGCAACTTGCTTATTTACCAGGTTTGCCCATTTCTATAGCTTTGTCTATTAAATTATCACTACTAGCACTTGGCTCTTCCGTTCTACGATTTACATCGTGTGCCATATCCCGAAACTCGTTAGGATTACCTGTAGGTTGTGCTTGAGATGTAGTTTCTTCTGGTTGACTTATTTCAAAATTTGATGCCGTTGCAGATTCAGCCGCTACTTCACCAGCAGAGCTACGGTCAACATCACTAACACTATATGCTTTCGATGCTTCGTAGTCTCCCTCAATATCAACATTGGGAACTTCTTCTACACCAGTAGCCATATTTTCAGCAGCTAACTGAGCTTCATGAGTAACTGCTTCTGTAGGATTGGCTTTGATTTCTTCATTCATATTGAGATCCTTTTTGTATTTTTCAAATTATTGTTTAATCCTAAAGGAGGGATCGCCACTTGTTTGACCCTCCTGGGATAGATTTTATTTGTTGAATCCTAAAACTTAAAATCTTAATTTTTAAACTAATTAAATCAGCCTATATATTTTGCGATTAAGTAAATTGGATAGTTTTTAATAAAAAAATTTTTGGATATTTATTTTTATTACTACTATATATAAATAATTACATATTTATATAGTTAATTACCTTTTAAGAATTTACCTAGAGGTAATTAGTATATGTTTACAACTACTCTATAAATACTAATTAGAATCCAAAAAGCTACATATTTAGCAAAAAGCAGGCTTAATTCATCATCTCTGTCTATAGTTAGAAATATTTAATTCCACTAAATATTATTACAAAACTCTCTCTCATGGAGGGGGAGACAAAGCTAAAAAATTTGGTATCTCTAAATTTGTAACACTTAAAATTTAACTGAAGGAAATTTATGGCAGCAAACGAAAACTCTGGAAAATATCAAGCTTTGTCAGATGATACCCAACAAGTAGTTGCAGCTTTTGAAGGGTTAGGAACTGATGAAAAACTAGCTTTACTGTATTTTATTTATAAAGAAATGGGTAAATCAATTACCCAAGCTGCACCAGCCGCAACAGATCCCCAACTGGCACCCAAGCTGTTAGGAGATTATTTGCAGCTATCAAATGAACAGCAACTTGCGATCATGCGGGAAATTGTTAATCGGGAGCATACAGAGTATTCTCATGCTTATGGCGTACTAAAAGAAAATAATCAATTGATGGTTTGGTTCGCTTGGGCGCAAGCAATGGGACATACAGTAGTAGATATGCCTAGCGGTTATGAAAACTCGGAACCTAGTAACGATGTTTTAAACCGCATTAAAGCTCTTGATTTTGAAGGGCAAATTTCGGTGTTGCGTACCATTGCTAGTAACATGGGCTACACTGACATAAAAGCAATTCCTACTCAAGCAGAAACTGGCAAAACTTCAAGCTTTTAACAGTTATTAGTAAACACTAAACATAAAATTTCCCCTTTCTACAACTGACAGGGGAAATATGTTTAGCGATTGAAAATAAAAGTGCTAAGTATGTGGGTAAAATTAAACTTTACCTGCGATGACACCGGACTAGGGACTGGTGGTTGGGAAAGTCATTATACGTTTAATTATGCCCACCTACTCATCCTATTTTAGAATTTAGTTGTACCGATGTTTTGAGTACATAAAGCATATTTAGCTTTACTGATTTCTCTCCGTAAATCCTCAATGGCTATACTTAAATAGCTGTGTGTTTTTCTACAGGATAAATCAGCCTCAGCAGCAATCATAAACTCTATTGTTTCAAAGCTCCTATAAACGCGGTTGACTACCGCCGAAATTTGCTCAATATTAACTTCCATAGATGCACAAAACAAGGAAATAATTCTTTCAATTATATGCCAATTTTATTAAATCGTTCTTATAAAAAATTAAGTACCAATAGCTACAGAATTTAGCTCTTCTGGGGTAAGGTGGGAATGGATTACCTGACCATCTCGAAACCAAACAATCCGGCGAGTCATACGCGCTACTTCTGGTTCATGTGTAACCATAATAATTGTAATACCACTATTGTTTAATTCGGTAAAAATTTCCATAACTTCTTGAGTTGTGCGTGAATCTAGTGCGCCAGTGGGTTCATCTGCTAATAACAATACAGGTTTGTTGACAATTGCACGCGCGATCGCAACTCGTTGTTGTTGTCCGCCAGATAGTTGATTTGGTTTGTTATGCAAGCGATTTTGTAAGCCAACGCGAGTTAAAGCAGCCACCGCGCGATCGCGTCTTTCTGCACTTTTAATCCCCGCATATACCATTGGTAACATCACATTTTCTAGTGCTGTTAGTTGCGGTAATAGGTGGAATTGTTGAAATACAAACCCTAGTTTAAGATTACGGATTTTAGCTAATTCATCATCAGCTAATTGGGAAACATCCACGCGATCTAAATAATAATGACCCGCAGTAGGTTTATCTAAGCAACCGATAATATTCATCGCTGTAGACTTACCCGAACCAGATGCACCCATAATGGAACAATATTCGCCTTGTTCTATTGTTAAACTAACGCTATTAAGGGCGCGAACTTCAAGATCACCAACACCATAAACCTTAGCAATATTTTCTAAGTTTACAATTACTGGTTTAGTTGGCACAAAGGAGTTTTTATCAATAACTTCGTCAAAATATTGGTGATTCATTATACCTCTTATCTAAGCTAATTAAATTTTCTGTTACATCGGTGTAATCTGCGTTTCGGGCATTTGCCCAACATGAATATCTGCTTACATCTGCGATAAAAAAATGTAATTTTTGCCCTTGTTTTATTCATTCAAATAAAATCATAATTTTCCCAAATTGATAATTGTTAATTGTTTACGCGCTTCTCAATGCCACAATTGGATCTAATTTAGCTGCACGTCTAGCAGGAACAACCCCAAAAAATAACCCAATCCCACCAGAAACGCTGACAGCAACAATAACTACTACTGGTGAAACTGCCGCTTTTAAAGGAGTTAATAAGCTAATCAGAGAGATGCTACCGATACCTAATAAAGTACCAACTATACCACCTACGGCTGATAGAATAATTGCTTCAATCAAAAACTGAAATAAAATATCTCCTTGTGTTGCGCCAATAGCTTTACGCAGTCCAATTTCTTGAGTGCGTTCGGTGACAGAAACTAGCATAATATTCATAACACCAATACCACCGACTAACAAAGATATGCCAGCGATCGCAGCTAACATCATTGTTAATGCCCCAGTAACAGTATTAGCTATCTGTAAAGCATCTTTTTGGTTTCTAACCGTGAAATCATCCTCACTAATAATTTTATGACGTAACCTGAGCAAGTTAGTAATCTGAAATTCAGCCGCGCCCAAACTTTCGGCATTCTTAGCAGATACAGAGATAAATGAAATCTCCACCCCGTAAGGAGATGTTCTACCAACAATTCTATTAGCCACTGTCGTCAGGGGAATAAAAGCAGTATCATCTTGGTTATTGCCAAAAGAAGAACCTTTCGGTAGCGTTACCCCAATTACTGAAAAGCTAATATTTTTAATTCTAATTCTTTCACCAATCGGGTTGCGATCGCCAAAAAGTTTACTAGCTAGATCTGAACCCAAAACAACTACTTGATTACTTTGCTGCAAATCTAATTCTGAAATAAATCTTCCTGTAGCAATATCAAAGCTACGGACTGCAAGAAATTCTGGAGTAGCACCAATAATTTGAGTATTGGTATTTTTGTTGCTATAAGTAACTGGTTGTCTGGTTTGAATTTGGGGAGCAACTTCAGAAATAGAAGGAACTAAATTAGCGATCGCTTGTGCATCTGCCAACACCAATGTTTTTGGTATATCACCCCGATTTCTTTGAGCATCCTGATTACCTGGAACAATAAATAAAACATTAGTTCCAAGTGACTGAAACTGCTCAGTTGCTAATTTTTGGGTTCCTTGTCCTATTCCTACCATAGCAATAACAGAAGCATTGCCAATGATAATGCCCAACATGGTTAAGCTACTGCGTAGTTTATTAGCAACTAACGTTGTAGTTGCCATTTTCACACTTTCTAAAATATCCACTTTTTCAATTAACAATTAACAATTAGCGATTAGCGATTAGCGATTAGCGATTAGCAATTAAGTTAGTTTGTATAAATAAAAGTATAAGAGTTTTCCCAGTCACCAATCACCAATCACCAATCCCTAATCCCAGTATTTTATTTTTTTTCACTCTGAGGCTTATAACCTTTAGGTGGATCAATAAAGACGCGATCGCCTTCTTGAATTCCCTGCAAAATTTGTGTTTGGTCTTGAATTGATGCACCTATTGTGACAGATCGAAACTGTGGTTGATTCTTAGCATCTGGAACCAGCACACCTGTCTGCCCTTTTTCCGTGACAATTGCCACTGTCGGCACAAGCATTGCTTGGGGTAGCTGTTTACCCAAAAAAGTGACATTCACGTTCATCCCTGATTTAAGCTGCTGAGTGCCTGTTTGCAGGGTGATCCGCACCTCAAAAGAAGTAACGTTCTGTTCCAATACAGCTTCAGGTGAAACTAAGCGTACAAGCCCTTTAAAGGTCTGATCTGGATAAGCATCAGCAATAATTTCTACCATTTGTCCAGGTTGGATTTGTCCAATATCCACTTCTGGGACTTTCGCCCTAATTTCTAGATCTTTTGCGATCGCCACAATTGAAGTAGAAGTAGCAGAAGCGGTACTAGAAGCCGAAGTTGTGGGTGTAACAAACGCCCCTTCCGTCGCATACTTCTGCGTCACAGTACCAGCAAAAGGAGCGCGGATAATAGTATCTTGTAGCCGAGCTTGTGCCTCTAAAAACTGCGCCCTAGCACCATCAACGGCTGCCCTGAGTTGTGCTACATCCTCTTTTCTCTGACCGTTTTGTGCCTGCTGTAAAGCTGCTCGTGCTTGTGCCACATCAGCAGCACGTTGGGCAATTTCCTCATAACGAGTGCCTTTTTGGAGTTGACTTAAAGCAAGCTGTGCTTCAGTGACTGCTGCCTCACGCTGGCGAATTTCTTGGCGCGTCGAGTTAATTACTTGATCCAAGCGTCTTTGGGCTTCTGCTGTATTAGCTTGAGCCGTGCTGTATTCGGCTTCTACCTCATCAAGTTTATCTTGAGCGATCGCACCTTGTTGTCTTAAATCCTGATATCGTTTCAGCCGTTGTTGCGCCAAATTAGCCCGCGATTTAGCCGCCGTCACTTGAGCTTCCCCCTGTTCAATCTGTCTGGGACGATTAGCACCAGCCTGTGCCAGAACAGCTTGCGCTTGTGACAGACGCGCCTCCGCTTGGGCAACTTCTTCAGGGCGGCTACCATTTTGTGCCTGTGCCAAAATAGCTTGCACTTGTGCTAGACGAGCAGCAGCTTGGGCAACTTCTTCAGGACGACCCCTTTGCGCTCCTGCTAAACGTGCTTCAGCTTGCTGTAAATTAGCTCTAGATTGCAACAATTGAGCTTGAATCTCGGAATTTTCCATCCTGGCGATTTCTTGCCCTTGTTGCACTCTGTCTCCTTGCTCAACAAACAACTTTGCCAAACGACCAGAAGTTTTCGGGCTAAGGTTGACACTCTGAAACGGTATCACCGTACCGCTAGCTGTAATCCGAACCGTAATCGTTGCAGATTTGACCGCAACTGTTAGTTGATTTATGTCAATTTTTGGCGACGACCGATTAATTAGTATATAAGTGCCTATGGAAGCAACTATCACGATAGCTGCCATGACACCGAATGCCCAGGCTAAGGGTCTTTTAACTTTACCAACTAGGGGAACTTCCATGCACTGCTGTGAAAAGGTGTTTTTGTCGTCCTCCCCCGCTAACATTCATATAATGGGGTCTTCCTGACGACTCAGATAAAAGCTTAAAAATTAGGATAAATTTTGATCAAAATTTATCAGGGCATCATCTCCTACGTTAACTCAACTTGCCCACGTACTTAGTAGCTTTTGGCTGCAAGGTTGCTCAATTGATTAGTTTAAAATTCCTAGCTGTTACTGAAATAAGTTGAATTGATGCAAATCATCTTAGTGTTCCTAGCTTAGTTATGACAGTTGGTTTAGAAAATATAGTTAATAACCTGCGAGCGACCTTGGGAAAAATGGAGGTCGCACTGGGTGCTATTGATGAAGCGATCGCCTGGACTGATCGAGATGGGAAAATTCAATGGTCTAACAGAACCTTTGATAGCTTAGTAAATCGAAGTCGTTTCCAAATTCTTGGAGCCAAACTTTGTGAGCTATTTCCGTTAACCAAAGAAGGTGAAAATATCCCTACAGCAGTACATCCAGTAAATATTGCCCTCCAAGGCAAGCTTAAAGGTACAAGTAAGTACGAATTTCGCCAAGGATCTCAATTATTAATTTTGGAGATATCTTGGGCAAGCCTTAAACTCCAAGAACAAGGAACAAGCGCCGTCTTAGTGATTCGAGATATCACTGCTCGTCAGCACTTTGAAGAGGAGTTACGCTTGCACCGAGAACACCTAGAACAACTTGTAGAAGAAAGAACAACCTTTTTGAGTGAGGTCAATAAGCAATTACAACAAGAAGTCATTCAGCGTCGGCAAGCAGAAAATAATTTAAAAGAATCTGAGCAACGGTTTCGGCAACTAGCCGAAAATATCCACGAAGTATTTTGGTTATCAGATTCACAAAAATTTGAAATCCTCTACGTTAGTCCTGCTTACGAAGAAATCTGGGGGCGTAGTTGTCAGAGTTTATATGAACGACCCCAATCCTTTATTGAAGCTATTCATGTAGATGATCAACACCACGCGCTCAATTGTTTTGAAAAACAAAAGCTTGGCGAGCGCACTGACGTAATATATCGGATTATTAAGCCTGATAATTCAATTCGCTGGATTAGAGACCGGAGTTTTCCTATTCTAAATGAACATGGGCAAGTTTACCGTGTAGCTGGCATTGCCGAAGATATTACTGAAGCCAAGCGGGTAGAAGAAGAAATCAATAATACCTTGCAACGCGAAAAAGAACTAAATGAACTCAAATCGAGTTTCATTTCCATGACTTCCCATGAATTCCGCACTCCTCTTTCCACAGTGTTATTATCTGCTGAAATGTTGGAACATTACACAGATAAGTTGTCTCCAGACAAAAAACAAAAGCTGTTTCAGCAAATTGGTAGTGGAATTAGTAGAATGATTCAGCTACTTGATGATGTTCTTTCGATCAACAAAGCTGATGCTGGTAAAATAGAGTTTAATCCCGTTTCCCTCAATTTAGAAGATCTTTGCCAAGAATTACTAGCAGAGATGCAGCTTACGGCTGGCGATAAACACACAATTGTTTTTATGATGTGTGGGGATTGCAGCAATGCGGTGATTGACGAAGCACTGCTGCGACACATCCTAACCAATCTACTCTCAAATGCAATTAAATATTCTCCACAAGGAGGTAAAATTAATTTTCAACTCAGTTGTCATAATTTTGAGGCAACATTCCTAATCCAAGATTCCGGTATTGGTATTCCTGTAGAAGATCAAAAACGCTTATTCGAGTCATTCCATCGGGCTAAAAACGTTGGTAATATCAAGGGTACAGGCTTGGGCTTATCAATTGTCAAACGCATGGTAGATTTACACCAAGGTACAATTACAGTTGAGAGTGAAGTAGGTGTGGGAACAAAATTTATAGTTACTGTTCCCTTAAATGCCAATTCCTAAATTGCGGGTTTGCAGTTGCCTCAGACTTGGGGTAATCTTAACTTTGCTCTATTAAATATCTGAAAAACTTCTTGAACTGGGGATAACCCTCGGTTTATATAAAAAATCCTAAAATATGATCAAATATGGTCAATATTACTCAAAAAAAGACTATTGTAAGTTTGATCGCAACCAACAATTGCCCAGTAAAAGAACTAAGCTTAAATTGAATAGCAATGCTCTAGGCTCTGAAAGCTGGGTAGTTTTTGGGCAAGTTTTCTGCAACGATTAAATCAATATTGCGTTAACTTATTAGCTGAACATTCTTTTCTTATGATGATTTTGAGGGTACACCGTGCCTAAACGTATTTATTTATTGTCTCTGCTTATTATCCTTGGTTTAGGGGGCATTCCCAAGCCAGTGCTGGCGCAGGCTTTGCTGCCTTATAGTTTGCCACTAGATGCTAAAGAGCTAGAGCAGCAAGGCTTGAACTTGGCACAGGACGCAGTTCAGTTAACTCGCTTCCAGCAATATGAACTAGCTATCCAGAGAGCCAACTTAGCAACTCAACTGGCTCCAAAAAGCTATCAACCTTGGTTCTTACTCGGTAGCTTGTATATCCAATCGCAGAAATTTGACCAAGCAATTGAAGCTCTTCAAAAAGCTCGTAGCTTGGAACCTAAAGAAGCTGGAATTTTGTTTAGTTTAGGTTCAGCTAAGTTTCAAAAAGGTAATTATACCTCGGCCGTCGCAGATTTGCAAGCAGGTTTAAAAATTAAGCCAGAGGTGACAGAAGCGCTATTTGATTTGGGTAACGCTTACTACAAACTGAATCGTTTCCCAGAAGCGATCGCAGAATATCAAAAAGCAATTAAAAAAGAAGCAAAATTTTGGCCTGGGATTAACAACATTGGTTTAGTTAAGTATGAAACAGGCGATATCAATGGTGCGATCCAGCAATGGCGGCAGGCAGTAGCCATTGATAGTAAAGCGGCAGAACCATTACTGGCAATGGCGGTAGCAATGTATGCCAAAGGCGACAAAGAACAAGCGCTAACCTTGGGAGAAACCGCGATTAAGCTAGATAGTCGTTATGCTGATTTGAAATTTCTCAGAGAAAATTTGTGGGGCGATCGCTTAATTAGCGAAACTCAAAAATTCTTGGCAGTTCCGAGAATACAAGCGACTATTGCCCAAAGCCAAGACCAACCCTCACAACCACGAGAATCGGAACAGTGAGCATGGAACGAGGGAGGAGAGAGGTTTTGATCCGAGATTCGTGAACGTAATTCGCGATTGTGTGTTGCAAAAATCATCATTTTTTTGATTTGATTGGTAAAAGGGAACAAAGAACTGATCGCCTTTTCAATTTTTTTCCTTTCCTCAATTTCACCAAAGAAGTCTATTTGAGAATGTTGGCAAGCTAACAAGTATTTAAATTGTGGATTTTCAGGTTGGTGAAAAATCTTCTCTTTATCACTCCTCCCTCCTCTCTCCCTCCCCCCTCCCTGACCTAAGTAGCGCCTTGACTTGATCGACAAATTGTTGATGATCAATGACTGGTTTAGAAATGTAACCATTCGCGCCACTAGATCCAAGAAAGTTTTCGCGATCGCCCTCCATCGCGTGTGCTGTCACCAACAGAATTGGCAAATGAGCCGTTTGTGGATCAGACTTGAGCATTTGGGAAATTTTAATTCCATCAACAGCTTGACCTTGGTAAACACTGTTAGCTAAGGAAACATCCATCAAAATTAGATCAGCTTTCCCGGACTGGGCAAGCTGTATTACCTCTGCAACATCTTCAGTATGCTTTACTTCCAAACCGCCCCGCTTAATCAAAATTTTGGCAAAAACGCGAGCATTAATCGGATCATCTTCTACAATTAGAACCGTTTTCATCTAGGTTTACCTTGTGGTAGAGATTTTATATATCAGTGGAATATAACAAGCGTGCGGTTCCATCCTACTGTGAACAGTAGTAAAACCAACATTGGTCAGACGAGCCTTCCTTTCAATACAGGTAAATAGGAAACAGAACTCATGGCAAAACAACTGAACCTGCTAGCAGGCGGTCAGATTATCTCCACACCACTGCATACAGAGATGCAACGGTCTTATCTTGAATATGCCATGAGTGTGATTGTTGGGAGAGCTTTACCTGATGTCCGCGATGGCTTAAAACCAGTGCATCGGCGCATTATCTATGCAATGCACGAACTCGGTTTAACTCCAGATCGACCTTATCGCAAGTGCGCCCGTGTAGTCGGGGACGTATTAGGTAAATATCATCCCCACGGCGATCAGGCAGTTTATGATGCCTTAGTGCGGATGGTGCAAGACTTCTCTAGTCGTTATCCATTACTTGCTGGTCATGGCAACTTTGGTTCAGTGGATAATGACCCAGCAGCAGCCATGCGCTACACTGAAACCCGCCTTTCCCCGATTAGTCATGAAGGGTTGCTGAGTGAAATTGGTGAAGCAACGGTTGATTTTATCGGCAATTTCGATAACTCTCAACAAGAACCAACCGTACTACCAGCACAACTGCCAGTATTACTACTCAACGGTTCGTCGGGTATCGCTGTTGGTATGGCAACCAATATTCCCCCACATAATTTGGGTGAAGTAGTAGATGGTTTAGTTGCCTTAATTGATAAACCCGATCTTTCTGATGAGAAGTTATGGGAAATAATTCCAGGGCCAGATTTCCCCACAGGTGGAGAAATTTTGGGACTTGAAGGAATTAGAGAAGCTTACACGACTGGGCGTGGTAGTATCCCGTTGCGGGGAGTTGCTAATATTGATGATGGCGAATCAGAATCTAGCCCTACCACTACTAAGTCGAAAAGATCCCGTCAGCGACGGATACCAATTGTGGTGACAGAGTTGCCTTTCCAAGTAAATAAGGCAGCTTGGATTGAAAAGGTAGCAGAACTGGTAAATCATGGCAAAATCGAGGGAATTGCCGATCTGCGAGATGAAAGCGATCGCGAAGGAATGCGCGTAGTAATAGAAATTAAACGCGATACTAATCCTCATACAGTTCTCGACCAACTTTATAAGCAAACAGCACTACAAAGTAACTTTGGAGCGATTTTACTAGCATTAGTTGATGGACAACCTCGCCAGTTAACTCTGCGGCAGATGTTGCAGGAGTTTCTGAATTTCCGCGAACAAACTCTGACTAAACAATATAATTATGAATTAGAGCAAGCTCAAAAGCGTGTGCATTTAGTAGAAGGATTGCTCACAGCATTAAGTCAGTTAGATGGCATAATTGATCTGCTCAGAAATGCTCCTGATGGTAGTACTGCTAAAGTTACATTACAAAGCCAGTTTAATTTTAGTGATACTCAAACAGACGCAATTTTATCAATGCCGATGCGCCGTCTGACGGGTTTAGAAAGGAAGAACTTACAAGCAGAGTTTGATGAACTAACTAAGCGAATTGAATTGTTGAAGCGGTTATTGAGCGATCGCCAAGAGTTATTAAAAAATCTCAAAAAAGATTTAAGAGCAATAAAACGTAAATATGCCGATCGCCGCCGTACTAAAATTATTGTTAATCATCAAAAACCGCCAGTTAGCACAGCAAAAACTCAGCAATTAGAAGTTAGCAGCGATTTAACCCCCAAGCGTCGTAAATCATCTGCTACTACTAAAGCGCCAAAAATTGATGACTCGTCTGCACAACTACAAATTATTAATACTGAACCGCCAGAAACAGAAGTGGTTTTGGAATTTACCCAAAAGGGATATGTGCGACGACTGCCCAAAAATGGTGGTAAAGCTGCTACAGCAAAAGCCAGTAATGATTTTGTAACTAATACTAAGATAATTGGGTCACAAGCAGAGTTAGTAGTACTAACTAGCAGTGGGAAAGCTTACCCAGTCAGAGTGCGCGACATTCCCCCAACCTCTAGTAGTTCACGGGGAACACCACTAATTACCTTGTTGCCAGCAGCCTCAGAAAGTATAGTAAAACATTTTTTCCTCTCAGATGCACCAGCAGCCGCTAACTTAGTTTTAGTGACTCAAAAAGGGCAAATTAAGCGTCTACAAGCTTCTGATCTAACTAATCTAACTAATCGTGGTTTAACGCTGATAAAACTTAAGGAAGATGATCAATTATCCTTTGTTAACTTTACAAAAGAACGTGAGCAGGTAGTATTAGCAACTTCTGGTGGCAGACTACTGCGGTTTTTAGTTAACGATCAACAATTGCCTGTGATGGGACGCACAGCCCAAGGTTTACAAGCATTACGTCTTGGGCGGGCAGAACATTTAGTTAGTGCGATGAGTGTCAGTATAAATGACAACTTGTTACTGGTTTCTCAACTAGGATATGGTAAACGTCTACCGATAAACGCTTTAAGACTGGCAAATCGTGCAGATATTGGGACTCAATCGCTTCAGTTTACGAGTAAGCAAGATGCTCTAGCTGGAGTAATATTAGTGCAGCCAGCATCGGAAGTGGTATTAATAACCAGTACACAGCGTTATTTGCGCTTGAATGCCGAGGAAGTACCGTTCTGGGGTAAAGATGGCACAGGCGATCGCATTATTCAACTAAATTCAGATGAAAAAATAATTTCTTTAGCAATTAGCAATGACCAGTAAATAATTGTAAACAATGACCATTGATAATTGATAATTGTTAATTGTTAATTGTTAACATGGACTTTCCACATTCCAAAAGCAATTAATTTAGCTGGTAAGTCACGCAAAATCGGTATCCGTAGAAAAGCTGGTAGCTGAAAAGACGGATCTGAATTAAGAACACGAGCAAATATGCGCTGCTGGACTACAGATTGAAACGTCTGAATAACCCGCGTGGGTATTTCTCTATGTCGCTGTACAGCAGCTAATTTACTAATTTTAACTGTGCCAGTTTTTAAATCATTACTCACAATATTTGCAGCTACAACTGCATCCTGAATAGCGTAGTTAATTCCCACGCCGCCAACTGGTGACATTACATGGGCAGCGTCACCAATTAATAGTAGTCCAGGGCGATACCAACGAGGAAGACGATTAGACTCAACTGAGAGAAAAGCAACTTGTGACCAATCTTGCAGTTGTTCTACCCTGTCGCTCAACTCTGGCACAACTTCCACAAGTGACTGGCGTAGCGTCTCTAAACCAGCAGTCCGCAACTGTTGATAACGACCTTTGGGGATAACATAGGCAATC
The DNA here is from genome assembly GCA_036702875.1 of Oculatellaceae cyanobacterium. GTDB lineage: Bacteria > Cyanobacteriota > Cyanobacteriia > Cyanobacteriales > PCC-9333 > Crinalium. Next base: position 23,611 of record DATNQB010000076.1, read on the forward strand.
TGCCATTGTTCACAACGGTCAAGCAGAACTACAATTTGACCTTTACCAAACCGACCGCTCAAACCTTCAGCTTCCTCTGCTTTACGAGGCAAGCGAAACCATAGCACATCCATTGGTGGTGATGTTTCAATTGGCACCAAGTTAGCTAATTGACGTATGCGAGAGTGACGACCATCCGCACCAACAGTAAGAACAGCCCTGATTTCATGCCAACCACCATGTCCACGATATCGCACACCCTTAATTACTTTATCTTCCTCAATTATTTCTTGTACATTCGCCCCTGTGATTAACTGAAAGTTAGGATAACGTTTTGCTTCGTCGATAATAAAGTTCAGAAATTTAACTTGGGGTGTCACCATGATGTAGGGATACCTAGTTTTCAGGCGACTGAAGTCAGCTACTGTAACTGAGTCATTTTCTGTATTAATAGTCAATTGATGCAGCTTGGAATGGGGCAACTCCAAGAGTCGATCAGCTAATCCTAGTTGCTCCATAATCTCCATGACTGAGGGATGAATTGTGTCACCCCGAAAGTCGCGCTCAAAGTCTTTGTGGGCTTCCAGTAGCGTAACTGGGATGCCTTGACGTGCCAAAATTAGTGCTAAAACAGCACCAGCAGGGCCTCCACCTACAACGCAGCAATTTGTTTGTTGTACATCCAAAATTTCATGAGCGGTTGGTGTCTCAGCTTGTTTTACAGCCGTAGTACTATCCATAATGATGAAATATCTAAAGCGTAGTTACTACCAAAATGGCATAAGCGATCGCCTTATTTGATTGAGTTTTAAGAACTTTGTAGATTGTTGCCAATTCAAGCGAATTGTTACGATCTATAAAGGAAAACTTTTATATCAAGGTAAATTTTAATAATGCTGGCTGAAAAGCGGATCGAAGCAACACAATCTCATCAGCTTCTAGCTGGTGGAAATGACCCTACTCGTTTTGACTGCAAAGAAGCTTGGTATCCTGTCTACTACATTGAGGATCTCGACAAATCAAAGCTGAGTAAGTTCACACTACTAGGTCAGGATTTAGTAATTTGGTGGGACAAACAAGGAAATTGTTGGCGGGCGTTGGCAGATCAGTGTCCTCATCGACTAGCACCACTTTCGGAAGGCAGAATTGCTGAGGATGGGTTGCTGGAATGCCCTTATCATGGTTGGGCATTTACTGGAGAGGGTAAGTGCGATCGCATTCCTCAACAGCAAGCAGAAAGCCAAGCTCACGAATCACAACGAGCCTGTGTAGCGTCGCTACCTACAGTCACACGCCAAGGATTACTGTTTGTTTATCCTGGTGAGCCGGAAAACGCCTTTAAGGTCAAAGTTCCGATTATTGAACCCATAGAGGAGTCCCCAGATGAGTGGATTTGCCTCAATACCTTTCGGGATCTACCCTATGATGCCCTAACTTTATTGGAAAATGTGCTTGATGCTAGTCACGTTCCCTTTACTCATCACCGTTCCGTTGGTAATCGCACTAATGCTGCTCCGGTAGAATTGGAAGTTGTGGAATCAGACAAACAAGGTTTTCAAGGCATTTGGGAAGAAGGCCCCCGTAAAGGTACGCTGGGAAAACAATTCACAACTTTTATTGCCCCAGCTTTAATGTGGCATGACCTAACATCGAAACAATTTGGCAGAACTTTAACTGTTGTTTACGCAACTCCTATTCGCAAGGGAGAATGTCGTATATTTGCACGGTTTCCATTTAAATTTTCCTCAAAATTGCCTGGTTTATTCCTGAAAATTACCCCACGCTGGTACTCCCATCTGGGACAGAATAACGTTTTGGAAGATGATCAAATCTTCCTGCACTACCAAGAGCGTTATCTGGCAGCTAAGGGTGGCGGTGCTAACTTTGCTAAAGCATTTTATTTGCCAACTCGTGCGGATACTTTCGTAACCGCGTTGCGTAAGTGGGTGAACCAGTACCAAGCTGATCCATTTCCAGGGGAAACATTCTCGCCACCTCTATCTACAGAGGTTTTACTTGATCGTTATCACTCCCACACGATCAAATGTGCTAGTTGCAGTCAGGCACTTAGGAATATTAAACGACTTCGGTGGGGGATAGGGCTTGTCGGTGCGATCGCACTGACTATGCTACCTTTGTTTAACTCGGCTTTTGGGCAACCGACGATGCTCGTTACAATTGCCTCGGTGATTATTCCTTTAAGCTTAGGCTCTGCATGGCTATGGCTGGGAAATTTAGAGCGGCAGTTTGAGCAGGGACGGGAAGTGCCGCTGCGAAATCTGCCAGAAAATACAAAGTAATTGGCACTAATGTAGAGACGTACCATCTTACGTCTCTACATCTATGATTTGGGTGGTGGCAGAACTGTCTGCACTACGCAAGCTAAAATAATCTCCCAGAAGCTAAACCTGTGGCATAAGTCAAATTTTAGATAATTAACCACAGATGGAACACAGATAAACACAGATGCACACAGATGGTATAACTGAATTTTTGCTCATAAGTCTACTATATTTGTTTTCTAAATAAGGTATAAGAATCTACAGTGGCACAGGTTGTAATCGAAAACGTATATAAAAGCTTTTCATCTCGTAAAGAAGAGCAGGTTGTTACCCCAGTAGCAGAACCTTTAATTTCTCCTACGGATGAAGCGCCACTAATTGCAGTAGATCAATCTTCACCTCCGGCATCGGGTACAAAGGTTTTGCGAAGAATTAACCTGGCGATCGCAGATGGTGAATTTATGGTACTGGTTGGCCCTTCTGGTTGCGGTAAAAGTACGTTGCTGCGCGTAATTGCTGGACTTGAGGATTTAACTGGTGGCAATATCTGGGTTGGCGATCGCTTAATTAATGATTTACCACCCAAGGAAAGAGACATCGCTATGGTGTTTCAAAACTATGCCTTATATCCCCACATGACAGTGTATGACAACATTGCCTTTGGGCTGCGGCGTATGGGCAGGGGAGAAGAGGAGCAAGAAAGTAGGACAGAAGAAAGTAAGAAATCTTTACCTTTGTGGGCAGAGAATTTGTTAGTAGAAACAACGCGATCGCTTCCTAAAGGACTGCGTTACACGACTCCCAGGGAAAAATCTATTCAGCAGCAAGTGCGTCATGTTGCCCAATTATTACAAATTGAAACATTTTTAAACCGACTGCCAAAACAATTATCTGGGGGACAAAGACAGCGAGTTGCGCTGGGACGTGCGATCGCACGTAACCCCCAAGTATTTTTAATGGATGAACCTTTATCTAATTTAGATGCCAAGCTTCGCGCTGAAACTCGCGCTCAAATTGTTAAATTGCAACGGCAACTAGGTACAACTACTATTTACGTTACCCACGACCAAACCGAAGCAATGACAATGGGCGATCGTATCGCGGTGATGAACGCTGGTCAAATTCAGCAAATTGCGACACCTCTAGAACTCTATAACCGTCCTGCTAACCGCTTCGTTGCTGAATTTATTGGCTCACCACCAATGAATTTTATTCCTGTTCAGTTTAAAGCACCTTTAGTAATTACTCATTCCCCATTTCGCTTCACGCTGCCAGAAATTTGGGAGCCAATATTGCAAAAATATGATGGAAAATCTTTGCTATTAGGTATTCGACCAGAACACCTCAGCATTGGTGTTCCTGCTACTAAAAATCTCTTAGTACAAGTTGAATTAGTAGAAGCTTTGGGCAACGAAACTTATTTAGCTGTTCGCTTAACTGATGTCAAAACTGCATCTAACCTACAGGTAAGAATCCCACCAGATCGACCTGTCAGGCTTGGTGAGGAACTTTGGTTATCACTAACACCAGATAAAATTCATTTATTTGATATAGATACTGGTCTAGCAATACGACCTTAAACAATTAGCTTTTAGCAATTAGCAATGACCAATGACCAATGACCAATAAACCAAAATTCATGTTTGCTAGTTTTTTGCCTGCTTTAGTTGAACAGCTTACAGAACCTACTTCTATTGCTCTTGCACAAAGTATTCAACGTGAAGCGATCGCCACTTCCTTAAGCCTCACACCCATTCCCACTACATATATCCGTCAGGGGACTGGCGGAACGCCTATCGTGTTACTACACGGCTTTGATAGCTCTCTGTTTGAGTTCCGTCGCCTCCTACCTTTGCTTGCTACCGACAACGAAACATGGGCATTAGATTTACTCGGTTTTGGATTTACCGAAAGACTCGCAGGTATTCCATTTAGCCCTACAGCTATTAAGACCCATCTCTACTATTTCTGGAAAACCTTAATTCAGCAGCCTGTAATTTTAGTAGGTGCTTCGATGGGAGGTGCAGCAGCAATTGATTTTACCCTAACTTATCCAGAGGCAGTTAAAAAGCTAGTATTGATTGATAGCGCAGGTTTTAAAGGAGGTTCAGCTTTAAGTAAATTTCTATTTCCACCTTTAGGATACTTAGCTACTTCATTTTTACGCAGCCCTAAAGTTAGAAAAAAAGTGAGCGAAACCGCTTATCACGATCAAAGCTTTGTTTCCTTAGACGCACAGATTTGTGCAGCACTCCACTTAGAAATGTCTAATTGGAATCAAGCTTTAATTGCTTTTACTAAAAGTGGTGGTTATAGCTCTTTTGCCAACAAGTTAGCACACATTTCACAAGATACAATGATTTTGTGGGGAGAACGCGATCGCATCTTAGGTATTGCAGACGCAGATAAGTTTCAGCAAGCTATACCCAATTCTGAATTAGTTTGGATTAAAGATTGTGGTCATGTTCCTCATTTAGAAAAACCACAAGTTACTGTCCAACATATTATGCAATTCGCTAACTAATTCAGTTATAACATTTATTTACTCATTTATAAGGTGTAATTTTTGCTACTCTATCGGTAGATATATCAAGCCAATCATCCACTTTATAATTATATAATCTGTCCAAAAATATTTATCTTATGAAGCTTTTTTGGAATTAATCAGAATATAACTCCTGAACTTTTGTTGGCTTCCCTAGCAATCAAGCGCCTACTGCTGTCTTCTTGTTAAATGAGGAAAAGTTAATGTTATCGGAATTAAGTTTTATCTCTAATAATCCTTTTATCCCCCACGGACACTGCTACTTATGGAAGCCAGGTTTAGTAGGGCTGCATATTGTTTCAGACTCTATGATTGGAGTGGCATATTATGTCATTCCTCCAACTTTAATATATTTTGTCCGCAAAAGAGAAGATTTAGTATTTAACTGGATGTTTCTGTTATTCGGAGCATTCATTATTGCTTGCGGAACTACTCACTTCATAGAAGTTTGGACACTATGGCATCCTAACTACTGGTTTAGTGGTGCTGTAAAATTATTTACTGGAATAATTTCTGTATATACTGCTGTTAGGCTTTTTCCATTAATTCCTCAAGCACTTGAGTTACCTAGTCCAAAACAAATGGAAATTGCTAACAAGCAACTTAAAGAATTAAACGAACAATTAACAGAAATCAAACAAGATCTTGAACAGCGAGTAGAGTCCCGCACCTCTGAATTAACAGATGCAGTAAATAAGTTAGAACAAGAAATTATTCGTCGCCAACAAGTAGAAGAAGCTTTGCGAGAAAGTTCTGCTCGATTCCGCCGCATCTTTGATTCAAATATGATTGGTATTATTTTCTGGAAGATTGACGGAGAGCTTTTTGAAGTTAACGATGCTTTTATTAAAATACTAGGCTACTCTAGAAATCACTTACCAAAAAAATTATCTTGGTTAGAATTTACTCCGCCAGAATATTTTTCTGTAGATAAAAAAGCACTTGATGAAATAGCTGAAACTGGGGTTGCTAGTCCCTATGAAAAAGAAATTATTCGCGCTGATGGCAGTCGAGTTCCCATTCTTATTGGCGGAAGTAGATTAGAAGGATTGACGGATACAGGTGTCTGTTTCGTTCTCGATATTAGCCAGCGTAAAGAAGACGAGCGCAAGTTGCGTCAGTGGGCAGATATATTTCAACATACTGGACAAGGATTAGTTGTTAATAGTCCAGGCAGCGAAGTTTTAGAAATAATAAATCCAGCCTTCGCTACGATGCACGGATATACAGTAGAAGAGCTTACTGGAAGTTCGATAAGTCAGGTGATTGCTCCAAGTGCTTTGCCTAGCTTACCAGAACACTTTCGTGCTGCTAGGGAAAAGGACAGATATATTTTTGAAAACTTACACATTCGTAAAGATGGAACTATTTTTCCGGTGTTGATAGATGCTACTAATGTCAAAGATAACACTGGAGAAAGTCTTTACATTATCTTAAATTTTCAAGACATTACTGCCCGTAAAAAAATAGAAACAGAAACCATTAATGCGTTGAATAGGGAAAAAGAACTGAATGAACTCAAGTCTCGCTTTATCACCTTAACTTCCCATGAATTCCGTACTCCTTTAGCAACAATTTTATCTTCTGCGGAGCTATTAGAATACTATTCACACAAGTTACCTGAATTAGAAAAAATTTCTTTGTTTCGGCAAATTGAAACAGCAATTACCAGAATGACTGGGTTGTTAGATGATGTTTTAACTATCAATAAATCTGAAGCTGGAAAATTACAAATAAACCCAACTGCTTTGAATTTACAAAATTTTTGTTCTGAGCTAGTTAACGAAATTAAATTGAGTGTTGGTAATAAACATGAGATTGTATTTACTCATACAGGAGACTGTATAAATGCAGTTATGGATGAAAAAATTCTCCGACATATTCTGAACAACTTACTAGGAAATGCTATTAAATATTCTCCTGATGGAGGAGTTATTGAATTTTCACTGTTTTGTCAAAATCTGCAAGGAATATTTCAAGTCAGGGACTCTGGAATAGGTATTCCTGAAGAATCCCAAGAAAAATTGTTTGAATCTTTCTATCGCGCCAGCAATGTAAATAATATTCAAGGAACTGGATTAGGATTGTCTATTGTTAAGCGGATGGTGGATTTATCTGGAGGTGAGATTAGTTTTAATAGCGAAGTTGGCGTAGGTACAACATTTACAGTTGTTTTGCCGTTAAATGTTAATGTGGCAGAAGCAGTTAGCTAGATTTTGTAGGGGCGGGTTGCCAGAGGAAATCAAATACATACAAATATCGCAGGTTTTACCCGCCCCTACGCACATATTTGTTTTGCTCGTAAATGCTCTACTGGATATGATACGATTTACATCAATTTTTTACCGTCTCTATCTGCTGACTCAAACGTTGTTCTAACTGATCTAATAATGTATAAACATCAGTTGCAGCTTGTTCAAAGCAAGTCGGCGGTGCAATTTCTGGCTCAAAGTTAATTAGCTTAATTTGATCTTCGCCAATGCCAATCATTAAAACTTCTTTTTCAGGATTATGTGCATCTAGCAAGCCTAAAATTTCCTGAATTTTGTTCTCAACGTTATTATTAAGTGCCTCTATTGCTGATTTTGGGCAATAAACAAAGCGCGGTGTGGGTTTTAAATCAATACCAATAGTTCCTTGAGTATCTCGATTTTCTAACCACAATCCCCAAGACAACGCAGCCAAGGCTTGTTTATTTTCTTTAACAAATAAATCTAACTGGCGTTTCCAGCGATTATCTCCAGTTTCCGGCTGGGTGCTACCAAATATCATTATTATCAGTTATTATTTACCATTAAAGTTTATTATACAGTTTATTTCTTTCATTATATGGGTTGGAAAAATTTTTTTTGTAAATTATGTCTAACTATAATTTACATGATAGTTCCTTTGATGGTTTCCATATATGGAAGAATATTAAAGCGAATATACGGCTGTAATTACCGAGTTAGTAACGCATATTTCTCTCTAGGTGTGCATTTAGATTGTCAAGGAAATTTTCAGCTAGAATCATCTCTAGAAAGAATAATAAATATGGATTTCATAGCTATATTGACTATTCCTACAGGATTGATTGTAATTTTTATACTATTAACTACACAAATTATTATTTTAGGTTTAAAGCGCAATTCAAAATCGCGAGCGCAAAAATAAATTTATTTCTTTGCGCTCCTACCCTACGGGAAGCCTAGCGCTAACGCGCAGCTTCGCTAACGGCTAATGCGTTAAAAAATCAAATCATATATAAAAAGTAAGAAGGCTATTGAGTAGGACTATCTAACTATTAACTGTTTATTTTATACCTGACTGGACGCGCCATAGACTAGCATAAAGCTTATTTTGCTCTAACAGTTCTTCATGTCGTCCAGATTCTACCAGTTTTCCTTGTTCCATGACATAGATACAATCAGCATTGCGAATAGTAGATAAACGATGCGCGATCGCAATTGTTGTGCGATTAATAGTAATATGTTCGAGCGATCGCTGAATTGCTGCTTCTGTCTCATTATCTACTGCTGAAGTCGCTTCATCTAAAATCAAAATAGGTGGATTTTTCAAAACCGCCCGCGCAATGGCAATTCTTTGTCGTTGTCCCCCTGATAATTTCTGCCCTCGCTCACCTACAATTGTGTTATAGCCGTTAGGTAAATTGATAATAAATTCATGGGCTTCAGCTACTTTTGCTGCTGCGATCGCTTCTGGTAATGTGGCATCAGGAGTACCATAAATAATATTTTCGATCACCGTGCCATGAAATAAGAATACATCCTGGCTAACTAAACCAATCGCACGGCGTAAATCTTGTAATCGCAAATCCTGAATATTAACACCATCAAGGGTAATTGTTCCTTGCTCTATTTCGTACAATCTGAGTAATAGTTTTACTAGGGTACTTTTACCAGAACCAGTAGAACCAACAATTGCAATAGTTTTACCCGCAGGAATAGACAGTGAGAGATCTTTTATTACTGTATCTCTACCTTGGTATGCAAAGGTAACATTGTTTAATTCCACTTCGCCACGTGCTGAAGGTAGTGATAAATGTCCTGAGTGGATAGTAATTGGAGTATCTAATAATTTAAATACTCGATTAGTAGATGCCATTGCACGTTGATACTGATCCAAAGTATCACCCAATCTTGTCAAAGGCCAAAGTAACCTTTGGGTGAGGAAGACTAAGACGCTGTAAGTACCTACAGACATTCTCCCTGCAACTGCATCCATTCCACCTAGTAGCAAAGTTGCTGTGAACCCGAATAAAATGATTATGCGAATTAAAGGGACAAAAGCTGCGCTCAGTGCGATCGCTCTTCTGTTACTCTGTCTATAAGCTTCACTATCTAATCTAATCCGGTCTTGCTCATAAATTTCAGTAGTAAAACTTTTAATCGTCGTAATTCCACTTAAATTATTGTTAAGACGACTATTAAGTAAACCTACTTTTTCCCGCACTTCGCCATAATAAGGAGCAAGACGTTTTTGGAATGCGATCGAACCCCATAAAATAAATGGCATTGGTAGCATCGCCCACCACGCGACACCAGGAGCCAAAATAAAGAATGCACCACCAATTACTATTACTGTGGTAGATACTTGAATTACTTCATTTGCGCCGATATCTAAAAAGCGTTCTAATTGGTTGATATCATCGCTAAGAATCGACATCAAACCGCCTGTACTACGTTCCTCAAAGTAAGCTAACTCTAATTCTTGCAGGTGGGAGTAAGCATCTAAACGCAAATTGTGCTGAATATTTTGAGCTAAATTGCGCCAAAGTCTAGCATAAGCATATTCAAATACTGATTCTAGACCCCAAATTATCAAGCTGAGGAAAGAAAGAATTACTAATTGGTGAAAAACATCTTTAACACCTAATTGAGCAATTAGAGAGTCTTGTTTTTTGACTACTACATCCACCGCCGCACCAATTAAAGCTGGTGGTGCAAGGTCAAAAATTTTGTTTAGCGTTGAGCAAGCGATCGCTTGATATATTTGTACACGATAACCGCGTCCATAGTCGATTAAACGCTGCAACGGATGCACCGATTCATGTTGTTGCGGCTTTTTGGAGAACCTACTAGGCATAGATTGCTAAATTGTGACAACATTTTCTCACTGTAACCTCAATTTATTTAAACAAAGAAGGAGTGATATAGCACTCTTATGTATAGGTTAGGACTATAAGTGTAGAGGTATAGCAACTGCCAAGGCGCAAAAGCGCAAGTTTTAGAGTTCAAACCTATACAATGCAAGCTGTTTAAAAAGCTAATTGCGCTCAAGCTAACTGCTAACTGCTATAAAACTTAGAAATTCCCTGGAAATTGAACAGCTAACTGCTAATAGCTAACCGCTAACTGCTATATTATGTCCGGTGAAATAACCATAATATCGTAGGGCTAAATGTGCATTTATTAATTCCAGCCGCAGGAATGGGGCGTAGGATGGGGAGTAACCGCAATAAACTCCTGCTAACATTACTCGGTAAACCTTTGCTTGCTTGGACGCTGATCGCTGCGGAAGCATCCCCCGATTTAAACTGGATTGGGATTATCTCTCAACCTTCCGATTGGGAAGATATCAAAGATATCCTTGCACAAGTATCACTGACTAAACCTGTGGAACTGATTAACGGTGGCGAAACCCGTCAGGAGTCGGTTTACAATGGATTGCAAGCACTACCAGATAATGCTGAAAGAGTATTAATACATGATGGTGCTAGGTGCTTGGCGACACCAGATTTATTTAATCGCTGTGGGGAAGCTTTGCTGAGTTGTGACGGTTTGATTGCAGCTATCTCCGTCAAAGATACTATTAAAGTAGTTAATCAAGATGGCATAATTCAAAGTACACCCGATCGTAGTCAACTTTGGGCAGCACAAACACCTCAAGGATTTAATGTTCCGTTGCTGAAACAATGTCACGATCAAGGTCGTCAGTTAGGGTGGGAAGTTACAGATGATGCTGCATTATTTGAAAAATGCGGTTTTCCGGTGCGGATTGTGGAGGGAGAGGAGACGAATCTGAAGGTGACTACTCCAGTAGATTTAGCGATCGCAGAGTTTATTCTCCGTCAGCGTTTAAAATAGAATGATAATTCATTCGGTTTCATTAACTTGTGGGGTTTAAGTCCGCGTCTGCGGACTTTTTTATTTTGTTGGTTTTTCCGTACTTAATATTAACGCTTTCTTACAGGCTGAAGCCTGAAGCTATACAAACAAAGCCCGCCTGCCGAGGCTCACGCATTAACCGCCTTGGTAGTTGCCATATAATTTATCCATCAACATAAAAATTGTCTATGACATTCGATATCTATTCTGTTGACTTAAAAAAATTAAACTCTCTTACTAAATATCCTTCAATTCCCACTTATCATGCTCTTGGAGAGAGAGGCAAACTATCTGAAGCTGTACAAGTTAATTTTGCCAATCAATTTATAATCGGAACAGAAAAGATTGATGGAACAAATGCTAGAATCATTTGTTTTCCAGAAGGTTATATTTTAGGCAGTAGAGAGGAATTACTTTATGCAAAGGGTGACTTAATTGGCAATCCAGCAATGGGTATTGTAGAAGCTTTAAAACCTCTAGCAGAGCGTATATACAACAAAACTGTATCAAACTCAATCACTGTATATTATTTGGAATTTTACGGCGGAAAGATCACTACAGCAAGTAAAAACTATACCAGTAAAGGTACTACTGGTTATAAGTTGTTTGACTGTGCATTGATTCAAAACCCTGAAGCTTTATTAACTAGGCGGTTAGAAGATATTTCTTTAGAGCGTGAAAAAGGTGGAAAGTATTTTTTACCAGAAGAATCACTTAGTATAACAGCAAAAGATATCAATGTTGAATTAACTCCTCGATTATTTGAGGCAGATGGCGCTGAATTTCCTCAAGACATACAAGCAACATATAAACTACTGTCAGATTACTCAAAAAGCTTGAGCGTTCTGGATTCTAATTCAAAAGGAAAGTCTGAGGGAGTTGTGCTCAGAACCAAAGATAGAAAAGCGATCGCCAAGCTGAGATTTCAAGACTACGAAAGAACCCTAAATTTAAAAACAAAAAATCAGTCTTAATTATTTTTTGTAAAAACAATAATAATTTCTTGGTTTTTACACCTTTGTAAATGCTACTGCACACCAACAAAACCAAACAGTTTGGCGAACCCGCCCAAAATAGCGACAATCAACCCAATTAAAACGCCACGACTGATAAATTCTTGATTGTCTATCCGCTTGCTAACTCCGTCTACCTTTTCCTCTAACTTGGCTACACCTACCTTTATGTCTGTAATGTCCTTGCTGAGATTATCGATCTTAGTATCGAGTTTATCTAAGCGTTGGTCAATTTTATTTAAAATTTCCTTGAGGTCTGATTCAATAGTTACTGACATTTCTAACTCCAATAATCTCAACTCAATCAGTTAATCTAGAGATACGCGCATACTAAGTCTCTAGATTAATGAGCAATGGTCAGGAATGAAGAGCGTTTATTTTCACCCAACTACTTACCCATGCTATCCCAAGTTTCAGTAGTTATCCCCATATACAATGGAGAGGCAGATTTACCAGACTTAATAAACTGCCTCAATGCACAAACTTATCCCGCAGAGCAAGTAGAGTATTTATTAGTAGATAATAATAGTACCGATCGCACTCCTACCATCCTACAAACAGCCATTGAACAATCGTCTAAGCAAAAAATAAATTTTCGCTTGCTTAGTGAAACAAACATTCAAAGTTCTTATGCTGCTCGTAATACAGGTATTAAAGCATCTATAGGTGAAATAATAGCTTTTACCGATGCCGATTGTCGCCCCGACCCGAATTGGTTACAATCATTAATCCAGCCATTTGTCAACATTAAAATTGGAATGGTAGCAGGTGAAATTATCGCTTTACCTGGGGAAACATTGCTAGAAAAACACGCTGATAAAGGCAATGTGTTATCTCAAAAACATACTTTAGCACATCCTTTTTATCCCTACGGTCAAACTGCCAATTTAGCAATTCGCAAACAAGTATTTGAACAGGTAGGTTTATTCCGCCCTTACCTTACGACTGGTGGCGATGCTGATATTTGCTGGCGTATCCAAATGCACAGTGATTGGAAGCTAGATTTTGCACCATCAGCTATTGTGAAACATCGACACCGTAGCACATTAAAAGAATTGCAAAGTCAATGGCGGCGGTATGGAAGCTCAAATCGCTACTTGCATGAACTTCACGGCGTAGATTTGATGCGGGAGTTAAGTTTATCAGAATATTTGCATCGAATAGTTAGATGGTTAGTGAAAGAATTACCAGTTAATTCTATTAAAGCGATCGCGGGTAAGGCTAACTTTGTAGATTTGTTGAGTACTCCGATTGATTTACTCAATACGAGAGCTAGATCTGCTGGTCAAAAAGCCGCAAAACTACCAGAAACCGCTAAACAAATTGAGCATCTATTAGATTGCAAATGATAGGCTTTAATAATTGGATAATTAACCACAGATAAACACAGATGGGTTAACTGATTTTTGTAATAATTAGACTAACTTAAAATATGCTGTAAGTATGAAAATCCAACAAAAGCATCTTTGGCCATTAACGATTGAAGAAGCGATCGCAATTCAGCAACAACTGTGCCTAGAAATAACTACTGAGGATAACTTTGGTACAGTCCAATATGTTGCTGGTGTGGATGTTGGTTATAAAGATGGTGGCGAAACTACGCAAGCTGCTGTTGCTGTGCTGAGTTTTCCAGACTTGCAGCTAAAAGCACAGGCTATAGCACGTCGCCCTACCACATTTCCTTATGTGCCAGGATTTCTTTCCTTTAGAGAAATTCCAGCAGTATTAGACGCACTTGAAAAAGTAGCGATCGCACCTGATTTAATATTATGTGATGGTCATGGAATAGCGCATCCCCGCCGATTTGGGATTGCTTGCCATTTGGGTTTATTGGTAGATGTACCTACAATTGGTGTCGGCAAATCTTTGTTTGTGGGTAAGCATGATGATATACCAGAAGAACGAGGAACTTGGCAACCATTGGTGTATCGAGGCGAAACAATTGGTGCTGTTTTGCGTACTCGTTTAGGTGTCAAGCCTATTTACGTTTCTAGTGGTAATCGCATCAGCTTGGCAACTGCACTAGAATATGTAATGCGCTGTACTCCCAAATACCGTTTGCCAGAAACAACTCGCTGGGCTGACAAACTCGCATCGGATAAACAGTAAATACGTTTCCCTCGTAGTTGTGATAAAAAATGTAGTTTTTTGCTCATTGGTCATTGTTACTTCTTATACTATCGAGATTTGAATAAATGATTAGTTTTACTTATCACCATAAAAACAGGAAAGCTAATATTCTTTTTAAGTTAGAGAAAGTAAAAACATTGGTGAGATTAGGGTATCGCTAAACGTGCAACCAGTGATTAAATATCAATACTTTTAAAATTCCTTTAAAATAACTAATGCTTGCTCCCTCGGATTTATCTTCATCTCAAACTATTGATCGTCATCCCCTGACAGTTCCCCCTGAAACTTTAGTTTCTGAAGTTGTGACACTGATGAGCCAAGCACGTGCTAGCTGTGTCCTAGTTACTCAACAACAAAAGTTAGTGGGTATCTTCACAGAACGGGATGTGGTCAAAATGACCGCCGCAGGTATGGCATTAGCAGATGTCGAGATTGCTGCTGTGATGACTAAACAATTAATCACACTCAAAGAATCTGCTGCAAACAATGCTTTAAGTGTAGTTTCCATGCTACGCCAGCATGGGATACGTCATCTACCAGTAGTTAACGAACTTCAAGAACTAATTGGTATTGCTACACCTCAAAGTATTCGTGAAATTCTGCAACCTGCTGATTTATTAAAATTAAGATTAGTAGCTGACGTAATGACAAATGAGGTAGTTAAAGCCTCCATTACTGCATCAGTGTTTGATTTAGCGCAATTAATGGCTGCGCATCAAGTTAGCTGTATTGTGATTGTCAATGATGACACGCAGCAGAATTTAATCCCAGTTGGAATTGTTACAGAACGCGATATTGTGCAAATGCAAGCGATGGGTGTGGACTTCACCTCTGCTACAGCAGAAATGGTGATGAGTAGTCCTTTATTCCCAACAAAACAGAGTCAAAATCTCTGGTATGCACATCAACAAATGATCAAGTACCGCATCCGGCGATTAGTTGTGGTTGGAGATGACGGGGAACTGGTAGGAATTGTGACGCAAAGTAGCTTGCTGCAAATTTTTGACCCCTTAGAAATGTTTGAATCGCTAAATGCGTTACAGCAATTGGTGGAAGAAAGGACTAGCGAGTTGCGAGTTGTTAATGAGAAACTACAGGGTGAAGTTATCCAACGCCAACAAGCACAAGTTGCACTTCAACATCAAATGTCTTCTGAACGACTGATGGGAGCAATTGCGACTCGTATCCGTCAATCTTTAAACTTAGAGGAGATTCTGAATACAACTGTCCAAGAAGTCCAGCAATTTTTGGGATGTGACAGAGTTTTACTGTATCAGATTTTTCCCAATAATACTGGAATGGTTGTTACTGAGGCAGTAAATCCCAGTTGGTATCCAATTTTAGGAAAAGTTTTTCCGCCAGAAGTATTTCCCGAAGAGTATCATCAACAATATATTCAAGGTAAGATTAGTGCGATCGCCAACGTAGAAAACGGTGAAGTCATACCTTGCTTAATTGAGTTTCTGCAAAACTTGCACGTCAAAGCAAAGCTTGTAGTTCCAATTATTAAAGAAGAACAACTTTGGGGGTTACTAATTGCTCATCACTGTAGCGCACCCAGAAAATGGCAGCAATTAGAAATTGATTTATTAGAACAACTAGCCACACATATTGCGATCGCCTTAAAACAATCTCAACTTTATCAGCAAGTTCAAACGGAATTAATTGAGCGTCAACGCGCAGAAGAAAAGCTTCAACAATTAGCAACACTACTGCAACAGGCTAATGACGAACTAGAGCTTAGGGTAGATCAACGTACAACCGAATTACAGCATACTTTAGCACAATTACAAACAGAAATTGCCGAGCGTAAACGAGCAGAAGCCGAACTTGCCAAAGCTTTAGAAAAAGAGAAAGAACTAAGTACACTCAAATCTCGCTTTGTCACCATTGCCTCCCATGAGTTCCGTACACCGTTAGCAACAATCCTCATTGCTACTGAATTACTAAAAAACTTTGGTTATAAATTCAGCGAAGAAAAAAAGAATAAACAATTTCATAATATCAAAACTGCTGTTAAACAAACTACTAACTTACTAGATGAACTACTTTTAATTAGTAAAACCTCATCAGGAAGAATTGAATTTAACCCCAGACCTCTCAATCTTGAAGAGTTTTGTCGCGATATTTTGGAAGAAATAGAACTAATTCAAGGACAAAAACATACCTTTATCTTTGATTGCCAGGGAGAATGCTCTAACGTAGAAATGGATGAAAAACTTCTCCGGCAAATGCTGACCAATTTACTATCTAATGCCGTTAAATACTCCCCTAATGGTGGGAAGATTAATTTCCATCTAGCTTGTGAAAATCAACAGGCAATTTTGAAGATTCAAGATCAAGGAATTGGTATTCCTGTTATAGACAGAGAAAGATTATTTGAAATATTCCATCGGGGTAGTAATATTGGTGCTATCCCTGGCACTGGGCTAGGTAATACAATTATTAAGAATGCTGTAGAAACACATGGCGGAATGATTACACTTGAAAGTGAAGTAGATGTAGGGACAACCTTCATTGTTTATCTTCCTACCAGTCAAGTTCGCGGTGAAATTAGTTGTAATAGCCCAGTCGAGCCGAACAATGTTTAATATGACCAAACTAAAATTTTTAACAGTAGAGACGCAAAATTTTGCGTCTCTACAAGGGTTATTTTAGGAATCAACCAATTATTCTCTGAAGTATTTATTAAAAAATCAAGGGGTAATCATGGCTGAACTAACTTTAACATGGACAGAACAACATCAGCACAAAAGTCAAACCATTGTTGCTCAACAGCCAAGTAAACATCCTGGCACTGTGCGTATTGGTCGTGATCCAGCCCGTTGCGACATAGTTTTGACAGATCCGACTGTATCTGGGTTACATATAGAAATATTTTTTAATTCTCAGCAACAAAACTTTTATTTGCGTAACTTACGATCAACTAATCCAGCAGTGGTAGATGGTAAAGTTATTACTGCTGGTGAGGTGTCTTTAAGGCAAGGTAGTACTATTTATTTAGGGCAATTAGGGCTGAAAGTTATAACAGTTAATGCTGCTGACCTTGGAGTTCCAGCAACAATTGTAATTCCACAACAACCTGCTCATAGTATTAAGCAGACACATCTTCCAATTACTCAAGATTATGGTTTACGCTGTCCAAATTCTAAATGTGGTAAAACTTCACCTTATATACGGTTGGAATTAGGATGCCCTTGGTGTGGCACATCTTTAGCGGCGGCGGCAAGTGTTTTAATAAACAATTAACAATTATCAATTATCAATTATCAATGAAGAAAAGAAGTATTGCAAAAATCCGTTATACCATCTCTGTAGCCACAGGTAATCAATTAACAATTAACAATTATCAATGACCGATGACCGATGACTGATGACCGATGACCAATGACCAATGACCAATGACCAATAACGTTTTATGCAAATAACTTTGAGTTGGGAAGAACCAGCAACAGGGGAAAGGCGATCGCCAAATCTAAATATCCCCGTTGCTTTGGGGCGAGAATTTGCTCATATGCCCTCAGAATTCGGCAATCGTCGCGCCGCGCGGGTGGTTCTCAATAGTCTCGAAGTTTCTCGCTTCCATACCTTGATTGACCTAGAACAAGGCGCGGTGGTGGTATTTGATCAAAATAGCAGCAACGGTACGTTTGTTAATGGTCAACGCCAAATGCGGAGTAGTTTAAGCAATGGTGATACCCTCCAAATTGGCCCTTACCAAATCACAGTAACGTTTGCCGCACTTCCGACGCAAAAATTACCTGTATCTGGCAATTCGCAAATTTTCTTTAATCCAGACACAAATATACCAGACCCCAGACTTAATCAACCTGCACCTCAACCCGTACCAACAGGAAGTAGCTTTCCACCACCAGCTTTTCAAGCATTGCAAGTACAGGTGCAAGACTTACACGCAACTGGTTTACCAGTAGATGAAATTGACTATGCAACTATAGGCGCTGGGCTAGGTAGTTTTGTCTGGGTAGATTTGTTGCGAATTTATGGAGTAAAGTCTCAACAAATAGCAGCATTGGGAATGGAAGAACAGCCTTATGCCCGTTATAAAAGACTTTGTTTAAATTCTCAAATACCTTTGCATGAAAGGTTACGATCAAACTCAGATTCTTGCCCTGATAATATTTGGGGATGGCCTAGTTATGCTTTGCGGGAAGTCTGGCACGATTTTTCTAAGGGGCAAGTCAACACTCAAACGTTTAAATATTTATGGCAGGTATTTTCTGAACCTACGTTTGCTGATACTTACACGCCGCGTGCGGGAAATGTATTTGACTCAATTGATCGAGAAACAGTTAGGATTGGTTGGCAGCAAATGTTCCGTTATGCTAGAGTGCGGGCAATTCGCCAAACCGCAGATGGGCGATATGCGATCGCATATTCCCGCCAAGGCCCTCACAACTATGCTTTTCTGATTGCCCGTAACGTACACTTAGCAACAGGATATCCCGCAATTCAATTTCTCCCAGATTTGCAAGCTTATCGGGAACAAACTCAAGATTTTCTATCAGTAGTTAATGCTTACGAAGACCATCATCACGTATATGAACACTTAGAACGTCATGGCGGTACTGTATTAATTCGTGGTCGGGGAATTGTTGCTTCTAGAATTGTGCAGCGAATTTATGAAGCACGACAACATAACCAGAATATTGCATTGTTGCATTTAATGCGATCGCCTAAACCCCAAGGTAACAAATTTGGCAAATCGCAACGTCAAGTAGAAAATCACTATGAATTTCAACCGTTTAATTGGCCAAAAGCTACTTGGGGCGGTGAACTTAAGGCAGTTTTAGAAAAAGCTGATCCACAAAAAAGACCAAGCTTATTAGCAGACTGGGGCGGAACTACTACCGCAGATAGAGGAGATTGGAAAAGAATTGTTCAACAAGGAATTAATCAAGGTTGGTATCAAATTACTTTTGGTGAAGTCGAAAAGGTAGAGCGCGATCCTAAGAATAATTGCACAGTTACTTATATTCAAGAAAAAGGCATGAAAGGACAAATGCGCCTAGAAGCTGACTTTATTATTGATGCTACAGGTCTTGATGCCAAAGTTAAAACTAACCCTTTACTTGATGATTTAGTAACACACTACAACTTACCATTAAATCACTTAGGACGTTTAGTAATCTCTGAGGAATTTGAATTAGTAGAAATGCGTAATCAAAAAGGCAGAATGTATGCTGCTGGTGCAACAACATTAGGTAATTCTTACGCGCCAGTTGATAGCTTTTTGGGGTTGCAATACGCCGCTTTGCGTTCAGTTGATAGTTTAGCTTCAGCTAAATCACCAGGACTACATCGATTAAATGCTGTGAGTTCTTTAGGGCAGTGGTTAAAATGGTTATCTAATCAATCCCCGTGTTAATAAAGACTTATACCAATTTCATAAATAAAAGCGACAGACGTATTTTATAGGGACGCGATAGATTTCGTTTATACTTAATTTAAATTTAACTTAATGTTATTAATAAAATAATGTTTTTTTTAAATTTATAGCGTTATTGTAGGGTAAGAAAAACCCAGCTTTTGAAATACCTAATAAATGGGTATTTCAAAAGATAAATATTACTGAAATTTTCTACAATTTATGGAATTCTCAAGACGGAAGTTTTTTGCCTTGGCGGGTTCAACTGCGGCGGGTACTGTGGCCTTATCTTCTCTACAAGCCTTTTATAGCAAAAAAGCGCTCGCTGCTGGCCCGTATGGAAATCTCGTAGCAGATCCCAAAGGTGTATTGGATTTGCCTGCTGGATTTACTTATGTCAGGCTTTCTGAGACTGGTCAAACCATGACTGATAGCTATAAAGTGCCTGGAGGTCATGATGGCATGGCTGCATTCGATGGTGGAAACGGCAACACGATTTTAATCCGCAATCACGAACTCGCTCCAACTTCTAGCAATGGCTTGGCAGCGCCTAATACTAAAAAGTACGACACTCAAGGGAGAGGCGGTTGTACCAAGCTGATCGTTTCCCCCAATCGTACATTAATCAGCCATTATGGTGTACTAGCTGGAACCTACCGCAACTGTGCTGGCGGCCCCACTCCTTGGGGTTCTTGGCTGAGTTGCGAAGAAAGTTTTGAGGTTGGCAATAAAAAGCACGGCTATATTTTTGAAGTTCCCAGTACTGCTACAACTTTTGTGACTCCAGTAGCACTAACAGCAATGGGGCGTTTTAATCACGAAGCGGCGGCTGTAGATCCCAATACTGGTTATGTTTATCTCACAGAAGATAGAGGAGATGGTCTGTTCTACCGCTTTGTTCCAAGTGTGAGAAACAACTTAAGCGGCGGAGGTTCTTTGTATGCTTTAAAAATTACTGGTTCACCTGGAGTAAATACTGCTACTAATTTCCCTAAAAATACTCCTAAAGCTACGGAATGGGTAAAAATTGACACCCCAGATCCTGCCAATGACACTGTTAGAACAGAAGGATTTAACAAGGGTGCGGCAAGATTTTCGGGTGGGGAAGGAATTTTTTATGGTAGCGGTTACGTGTACTTTACTTGTAAAAGTGGCGGCAGTTCTGGAGATGGGCAAATCTGGCGCTACAGTCCTACTAACAATACTGTTGAGTTATACATTGAACCCAATAATTCTGGAATATTAGATAACCCAGATAATATTGTTCTCCACCCCAATAGAGATATATTCCTTTGCGAAGATGGAGATGGCACAGATTACATTTTGGGCATCACTTCTAGCGGCACACTTTATAAGTTTGCTAAAAATGCTTTGAATACATCCGAGTTTGCCGGAGTTTGCTTTTCGCCGGACGGTCAAACTATGTTTGTAAATATGCAAACCCCTGGTATTACTTTTGCGATTCGGGGAACTTGGTAACATTAGCTGTTATATTTTGCGTAAGTCCTGATTATATAGAACTTACGCAAATCCAACTACGTGCGGAATTAGAGCCTATCTTTCAAAATAATTAATCACAGAAAATATTGATATTTATCTGCGTAGCCTACGGCAAGCACTGACGCACTATATCTGCGGTTAAAATCTCCTCAAAGCACTTTTTCGATAGGCTCTTAGTGAAAAAATGTTCATGTAAGAACATTTTTATTTCCTCTGCTTCTTCTGCTTTCCGTGCAAAGGCAACTGTCTTAATTTATCTCGGAACAATTGTTGAGAAAAGAGCATCTATAAAACTAGGGCGCTTATGCTCAACAATATCCTCTAGTAGCAAAGGCGATCGCGATCGTGAAAACACAAAAATATTGGATACTTATTCCAAGTATCATAGCTTTAATTTTTAGTAGCACTGGTACTGCTGTGAGTGGTTCAGTTATCGCACTGAATCCAGGGTTCAAAGAAGATCCCATGATTTTTAGTGGTAAATCTGGTGGAACAAAGCAAACGTCCGATTGTGGGAAAGTTGCAGCTACACCCAACCATCAGATCAAAATGAATCAGGATTTTCAATATCTGCGCTTTAGCTTAAAAAGTTCTGGTAAGCCGACTTTGTTAATTCAGGAACCAGGCGGAAAGAGAACCTGTTTATTAGCAGACAGTTTATCTGAAGGTAGTATTGAGTCGCCTGGTTATTGGAAGCAAGGGATGTACTCGATTTATATAGGCGATCGCGACGGGAAAACTAATCAGTACACCCTATCTCTTACTCAGAAAAATAACTAATTAGGTTTTAATTAAACCAAATCAAGTTGTAAATTTGATAGATTTTCCTCGTTGATTGCGTACTATTAGTAAATAGCTGTATTTGGCAAAACTGACTTGAATTTGCTCAATTCTCTGCGTGAATTTGCCTTTAACTTGTAGCTGCCTGGCTTTAATCCTCTAATTGAGATACTTGCACTTCTACGGCTTCCACATCAATCGTGCCAGGAAGTGTCAGACGTTCAAAATGATCCTTCTCGGCTTTGAGAGTTTCTCCACAGCTAGGACAGTCAAACTGCGTGCGATTAAAGCCTGTAAATTCATAGCTACACACAGGACATTGGCTAATAACAACGTTACGCTGCAACCACCAACGAAAACCCAAGAACCCGATTACTGGCGCGATCAAAATTAGCGCCAACAAAATTACAAAAGACTTAACCAGCCAACCTAGTCCGATCATTCCGAGCAACCAAATTGCTGCCACGATGAAGAGCCAAGATTTAATTCCAGAAAGGTTAAGCTGAAATATTGGGGAGCTATTCTGGTTCATAACGAATTCCTATAATTTAGTATTTAATCAACAATTTAAGTCTAGTCCAGATTGAAATATTTTAAGAGCGATCGCTATCTTAAAGGATGCTGGTTACTTTAACATCCCACTTGATCAATCAGTTGTTTTAACTGCTGGGTGAGTGCATCTTTACTAAAAGCAGCTAGAGTTTGTTTTCGTATCCACTCCCTATCACAACGCCCGTCGCTGCCTTGCAACATCTCAATACAAGCTACAGCAACAGCTTCAGGATCTCGATGAGGAACACGCCAGCCAAGCCTTCCATCTTGGAGAGGATCAGCCGAACCATCATCATCACCAGCTAGTACAGGAATACCACAAGCCATTGCTTCTAGATAAACAATTCCAAAACCTTCTTGGGAAGGCATGATGTAAGCATCAGCAACGCGGTAATGTTCTACTAAAGCATCTGTGGGTACAAAACCAGCAAAAATAACTTTGTCTGCTACCCCTAAATCTTCAGCCAACTGTGCTAAACGAGGTTGATCGTCTCCACGCCCAATTACTAAATACTTAACTTCGGGAAACACCTGCAAGATTTTCGGCAATGCCCGAATGGTAACATCGACACCTTTATAAATATCCCCAGACCATAATCGAGCTACAGTCATCAGTACTTTAGCACCACTGAGACCATAACGTTCAATTAATGATTGAGGCTTAGATCCAGGGGTAAAGATGCTGCCATCAATAGCGCAGGGTAAGATTTTGACTTTCTGAGGATCTAAATTATTGGAAACACAAGCGCGATCGCAACTATAGCGGCTGATTGTCCAGATACAATTAGCTTGTTGCAATGCTATCAGTTCATGTTTAGGTAAACGTTCCCAAACTTCTTTCCCATAAGTCAATACTATATAAGGAATGCCTAGAGGTTGGCATAATATTTGTATTAAAGGAGCTAGTTTAATATGACCGCAGAAAACATGATCGGGACGTTTGCGGATTAAACAAGATAAAAGAAGTGCTGCAAGTTTTAGACGACCTAGCCAGGATGGTAAGGTTTTACAGTAATAAAATTTGAGCGGATAAGTATCAAAAGGATTATTGGGAAAAGAGCGATACTCCTTCGGAGTCGCTTCGCGAACTGACAAGTTAGCGCTTGCGCTATCGCGCAACAAAAATATCTCAGCTTGATAAAGTTGTTCAACAATGCCCTCATCCTGGTTAGGCATTAGTGACAAATAAGCCTGCAAAAGATCTTTAACGTAAGATTGAATCCCACCTTCACTCTCAAAAACTTCTATAAATACGAATACATGATTATAGTGATTTATGGTTTTCACTCCTCAAGCCTTTAATTTCAATAGACTTGTTGTAAAAATCAGTTATTTTATCTGTGTATGCGCTTCGCGCAGGCTAAAGCGCTATCGCGCATGAACACGCCAACATCTGTGTTTATCTGTGGTTAATTATCTAAAATATGTCTTATGCAAGAAGTCTAATTAATATTAGATATCTTTACTAACAACAATTAACGCCTGCGGTGATTTTTTAGCAACACTATAGTACTACTAAAAAACTCGCAGGCGTAATCACTACAAAAGAATTCAGATTTTAAAACAAACCTAAAGTCAGAGAAGTATCAATTGGGAAGGTAGCACCAATACCGAGCCAGATGGTGATGAAAGTACCCAATAAGAATACAGTCGTAGCAACTGGACGACGGAAGGGATTTTGGAACTTATTGACGTTCTCAATAAAAGGAATGAGCATTAGTGCAAGGGGAACTGATGCCATAGCAGCAATACCCATTAATTTATTGGGTAGAATCCGCAGGATTTGGAAAACAGGCCACAAATACCATTCTGGTAGAATTTCCAAGGGAGTAGCAAATG
This sequence comes from Oculatellaceae cyanobacterium, assembly GCA_036702875.1. Lineage (GTDB taxonomy): Bacteria > Cyanobacteriota > Cyanobacteriia > Cyanobacteriales > PCC-9333 > Crinalium. The sequence continues at coordinate 47,724 of DATNQB010000076.1, forward strand.
GGTTTGCTGGTTCGCCAATCATTGCTGGGTCAAGCACAGCTAGGGAAACACAGCCGCCAATTGTACCTAAAATTACTACTGGGAAAATGTAGAGCAAATCATTAGGCCAAGCGGGTTCGCCATAGTAGTTATGACCCATTCCCTTAGCTAGCTTGGCACGTAATACAGGATCGCTCAGATCCGGCTTTTTAAGAGTTGACATGGTTGAGGTTGTCTCCTTAATCAAATAAGATCAGCAGCGTACATTTCTAGTTGCGATCGCAAAACTTTTACAATGGGCCAGAAATCCCTTGCTTACGAATCATCAAGAAGTGTAGCAGCATGAACACAGCGATTAGCCAAGGCAACACAAAAGTGTGCAGGCTGTAGAAGCGGGTGAGGGTTGATTGACCAACGCTTTCACTACCACGAATGAGTTCAACAATTAAAGAACCAACAACAGGAATAGCTTCTGGTACACCAGAAACAATCTTGACAGCCCAGTAACCGACTTGATCCCAAGGCAGTGAGTAGCCAGTTACACCGAAAGAAACGGTAATAACTGCCAATACCACACCAGTTACCCAAGTCAACTCACGAGGCTTCTTGAAGCCGCCAGTGAGGTAAACTCGGAAAATATGCAAAATCATCATCAGCACCATCATGCTGGCAGACCAGCGATGAATGGAGCGAATCAGCCAACCGAAGTTTACTTCATTCATCAAGTACTGAATGGAATTAAAAGCATCCGTGACTGTTGGCTTGTAGTAAAAAGTCATGGCGAATCCAGTAGCAAACTGGATTAAAAAACATACCAGGGTAATCCCGCCCAGGCAGTAGAAGATATTAACGTGAGGAGGTACATACTTACTGGTTACGTCGTCTGCCATCGCTTGAATTTCCAAGCGTTCCTCAAACCAGTCGTAAACGTTCGCCATAAAGCCAGAGTTCCTAAAATATTAACTAGACATTCTCACATTGACTCAATGCGATTCTTGCTTTACAGGGAGTCCAAAGACTTTACCCTCCACAAGCATCAACCGTGTGTCCCACGGCGTTGAGCAGCTACATTAAGTTTGCTCTCAGCTTTGTTACTTAATTTTATAACTTTTCTCAGCTTAACTACAGGGGTTCCCTAGACGAATAGACGCTTTATGCTTAGTCATGGGTGATTGGTCATTGGTCGTTGCTCATAGGTCATTATTAATTAGTAATTGTTAATTGTTAATTGTTAATTGATTCTGTGATGCACAAACGAGGTTTTTGGGTTGGTTTGTTCTTGACCCTACAGATTATCTTAGCGTTTTGCTGGTGGACACCCCCAGCAGAGGCTTTGACGGAAAATCAGCAACTTGTGATGCAGTCGTGGCGAATTGTCAATAATGCTTATGTCGATGGCAGTTTTAACCATCAAAACTGGTGGTCAATCCGCGAAAAAGCGATGAAACAAAGGCTCGAAAGCAAAGAAGCCACGTACACGGCTATTGCGAAAATGCTGGAAACCCTTGATGATCCGTTTACACGGTTTTTAAGACCTGACCAGTATCGTAGTTTACAAGTGACGACATCGGGTGAGTTAAGCGGTGTTGGTTTACAAATTGCTATTGATGCTGAAACTGGACAGTTAGAGGTTGTAACACCGATTACAGGTTCTCCAGCAGCAACGGCGGGTATTCAACCGCGCGATCGCATTTTGATGATTGACGGGATACCCACAAAACAAATTACATTGGATGATGCAGCAGCCAGGATGCGTGGAGTTGCAGGAACTTCAGTGACTTTGACAATTCAACACCAGGGAGAAACACCTCAAGAAATTGACTTAGTGCGATCGCGCATTACCCTAAATCCGGTTTACGCTGAACTACGCAATCAACCAGATACTATTCCCGTTGGTTACATCCGCCTCAGCCAATTTAGTGCCAACGCGCCAGTAGAAGTCGCCCAAGCTATCAAACGTCTAAAACAACAAGGCGCACAAGCCTATATTCTTGATTTAAGAAATAATCCTGGTGGTTTATTACAAGCAGGAATTGAGATTGCCCAGTACTGGTTAGACGAAGGCACAATTGTCTACACAGTTAATCGACAAGGTATTCTTGGCAGTTTTGAAGCTTCAGGCGTTGCCTTAGCAAATGACCCATTAATTGTTTTAGTTAACCAAGGAACTGCTAGTGCTAGCGAGATTTTAGCAGGTGCATTGCAAGATAATGGCAGAGCGAAACTGGTAGGCGAGAAAACCTTTGGTAAAGGCTTAATTCAGTCATTGTTTGATCTACCAGATGGTTCAGGTCTAGCCGTGACTGTTGCTAAGTACGAGACACCAAACCATCACGATATTAATAAATTGGGGATTACACCAGATCAGTTAGTGTCCATCAAGCCAATTACACTTGATCAAGTTGGTACGAGTCTAGATCAGCAATATCAGCAGGCGCTAGAGTTGTTGACTCAGCCAATTCTTGCCGCCGATGCCAGCTAAACAAAAATGCAGGGGGCAGGGGGATAAAATCAGGGGTAATTACTACCTATAAACAAAAATAACCCCACTGCCCATCTATTTTTTGGGGTTCTAAGCATTTTGAGGAGAGTTAAAGTATAGTACGGTTCAGTTCAAAATAATTGTAGGTTGGGTAGAGCGTAAGCGTTACCCAACAAAGTGTGGCAAGTGTTGGGTTATGCGCTACGCGCAGGCTAAAGCGCTATCGCGCATGAACACGCCAACGTTCCTCAACCCAACCTACTTAATTCTCTACATAATTTGTTTACAGCAAAGCTGGAGATTGCCGCAGAGCATCCAAATCTAACTCGGATAAACCTTGGTAAGCTTGATCAATAGTTGCTTTACCACGTAAAAATCCAGTATTTGCACCAGGGCAGATATAATTCAGAGTTGCTGGTGTAAAACGAGCAAGCAGTGATTCAATACTCTTGATTTGTCTCGACCAGTGAAAAGTTTTTGACGTGCGTAGAGGGGCAGGTTCTCCCTGCTTATTCGGTAGAATATGCCGTCCAGAAAACAAAATACCGCCATGTCTGTTGTAATACAGACAAGAGGAACCAGGAGAGTGACCAGGTGTCCAGATAATGCTAGTATCAGGGCTGAGGGTTAACTCTTGGTGGAAAGGTTTTACTGCAAGTTCTGGCAACAAATATGCTTCTTGTTCTTGAATGAGAATCTCGCAGCTAAACGCTTGCATAATTTCTCGCGCTTTCCCAATTCCTCCCCGATGGGTAATAAACAACCACCGAATGCCCCCTTGCGCTTTGATAAATTGCTCATTAGCTTCCTGCCACGCAGGGCAATCGATCAAGATATTGCCTTCTTTTCCTACAATGAAATAAGCTGTTCCTCCTAATATGTCACGATTAGGTGGAAAGGCAAAAACGCTTTCTAGTACAGACCGAGGTGGCTTACTCGCTACTTGTTGAGGTTCAGTGGCAGGACTTTCAAGTGTGTTAAAGGTGTTGTTTTCTAAGTTATGATGTTGCACTTGGCACTTTACTTAAACAATTAAGCAGACAAAACTAACAATGAAGCATAGCTAATTTCCAACTGTCAATTTTACTGAAATTGTTTTAACTCTTCCTTGCGAGAAGTCCACCAGTGCAGTGAAACGAAACTGGGGGATGGAAGCAAGGGCAAGATTTAGTTTCCAGAGTGATACTCCACCGCTAGAATTTACAAAATTAATTTTGTAAATGCTACCATTGTTACCATGACAGTAACACGCAGAGTAACTTTTCGCTTATATCTAAACAAGTCCCAAGAAGTAAAGTTGCACTATTGGCGACGACTTCATAAGGATTTGTACAACGCCTGTCTTTATCAAAGAAAGACAGAATATAAGCGTTTTAGTAATTCTGTTAGTTATTACGATCAACAAAACCTTTTACCTGAATTTAAGGAGTGCTGGACTGAATATAAAGAGTTAGGAAGTCAAGCATTACAAGCAACAGTAAAAAGAGTCGATCTAGCATTTCAACGGTTTTTCAAAAAACTTGGCGGATACCCTAAATTCAAGTCTTCACGCGATTATCGTGGTTGGACTTATCCAGCAACAAGTGGATGGAAAGCACACACGACAGGCGATAACGGCTATTTGGAGTTGTCCAACTTAGGACAACTCCAAATGAGAGGCAAAGCTAGAACTTGGGGAACACCAACAACTTGCACAATTATTTGGAAGCAGGGCAAATGGTATGCTTCAATCACTGTAAATTGTGAGCCTAATCGTCAAACCGATATTGGTGCTGTCGGCTTAGATTTCGGTACTTATCACGCCATTGCTTGTAGTGATGGCACAATAATTGATAATCCTAGATTCTTAGGTAGCACTCAACAGAAAATCAAACAAGCATCTAAAAAATTACGGCGTAAACGTGCGCCTAATTTTAAGAAAAAAATTAAAGCTTCTAAACGTTGGATAAAAATCAGAAAGCGGATAAGTAAACTTCAAAATAAAGTTGCCCAACAAAGAGAAGATTGGCAACACAAAGTAGCTGCACAGATAGTTAGCCGTAATAGCCTGGTAGCTACGGAGAAGTTAAATATCAAAGGGATGACTCGTAAAGCCAAGAAAGGAAGTTTGAGAAAACATCAAAAAACGGGATTAAATAGATCTTTGTTAGATGTTGGAATTAGTAGTTTGATCTCACTAATTAAATACAAACTATTTGAGTGTAAGGGCGCATTTGTTGATGTGCCACTTTCAACTGCTCCATCTCAAACTTGCCCTAATTGTGGCAACAAGAAGAAAAAAGAGTTATCTGTAAGAGTGCATAATTGTGAAAACTGCAATTTTGTTGCTGATCGAGACGTGGCAGCAGCAATAGTGATGATAAATTATGCAAGGGGTATGGAACGTGCCTCTACAAACGTGGATGCCGTTGGCGAAGCCTGCGCGAAGCGCATACCAATGCCTAAAACCCCACAAAACTGTGGAGGATTTAGGAAAGTTCAGCAATTGAAACGTCAGAAACATCGCACTCCGCTATGCTAGGTGCGCTGGTAGTTCATAAATCCTTTAGATAGATTCAACTGTTATTCATGCCTATTTGGTTGTTCTTATTATTAATCGGCGCTATCACATATTTCATTGTGCAACGCAATGTTGCCAAAATCACGCGTACACCAGTATGGATTTTATGGTTGGTGCTAATGACACCAGCAGGAATCTGGACTGCTTGGGCAATGATTTATGGCGATCAGACACCAATGCCAGCAGGACTTGTGATTGTCACGTTTGTGGTTTGTTCGTTATTATACTGGGTGCTGCTACATCGGGGACGTAAGGTATCTAAATCAGAAGCAATTAATGCTGCTAATCCTCAAAATTCAGAGGTAGAGGTACAACCCAAAATAGACACTTCTACTGATTTGTCAAGTGTACGCCCAATCAATAAAACTGAAGAAGATAATCTGAGAAATTGTTTTCCTTGGTCGATATATTATCTGGAAAATATTGAGTATCGACCGCAAGCAGTTCTCTGTAAAGGTAAGTTACGCGCTAAACCAGATGTAGCATATCAGACAATTCGGGAAAATATTGAGCAGTTGTTTGGCGATCGCTTCTTATTAATTTTCCAAGAAAGCCTGAGTGGAACACCTTTCTTTGCTTTAGTTCCCAATGCCCAAGCTGATCCTAAGTCTAGAGTAAATACTGAATCTCTAAAACGACCTGGTTTAGCTTTGGCATTGCTGTTAACTACCTTGTTTACTACCACCGTCATCGGTGCAGAAATCGCAGGTGTGTCTGTAAAACAACTGCAAAGCAACCCAGCGATATTATCACAAGGATTGCCTTATGCTTTAGCCTTGATGACAATTCTGGGTATCCATGAATTAGGGCATTACATCGCGGCTGTATACTACAAAATTAAAGCAACGCTGCCTTATTTTATCCCAATTCCGTTCTTTTTAGGGACATTTGGGGCATTTATTCAAATGCGATCGCCAATACCAAATCGTAAAGTTTTATTTGATGTAGCGATCGCAGGCCCATTAGCCGGATTTATCATTACTTTACCTCTGTTATTTTGGGGTTTAATTCATTCCGAAGTTGTACCCATTTCTGATAAATCTGGAATATTAAATTTTGAATCTTTAGATCCCAGATATTCCTTATTGCTAACACTTTTAGGTAAATTAGCAATGGGGAGTGAATTAGCTGCTGAAACTGCCATACATTTGCATCCTGTAGCCGTAGCAGGTTACATTGGTTTGATCGTGACAGCCTTCAATTTAATGCCCGTAGGACAACTTGATGGCGGTCATATTGTCCATGCTATGTATGGGCAAAGAACAGGTGCGATCGTTGGGCAAATCACTCGTTTATTAGTATTAGGATTAGCTTTTGTTCAACCTGATTTACTAATCTGGGCTATAGTTTTATTGTTTATGCCCGCAACTGATGAACCTGCCCTGAATGATGTTAGTGAATTAGACAACAAACGAGATATTTGGGGATTAGTAGCTTTAAGTATTTTAGTAATTATACTGTTACCAGTTCCTAAACTACTTACCGCACTATTACAGATTTAAACCACCAGATTTTAGCAAAAGTTATTCAAGCAATAATCAATGTTTAAACAATTAAAAATTACCTTAGCATTTTTGCTAATGACATCTGCTATTATTCAGCCAGTAAATATTGTTAATGCTACCCCTAAGCCTTGCTTCCAAGGTGCTTCCGGTGGTTACGTTAGACCACGCCTTAAAGTGGGAATTAAAGGTCGCTCTATATCTAGTGTTAGACTTAATATCCGTAGCCAGCCTGGAAGCAACAAAATTCTTGGTAAACTTTCTAATAAAAATACTTTTACAGTATTAGATGGCCCAGAATGTCTCAATAGTCATGTGTGGTGGAAAATCCAGAAGGGTAATATTAAAGGTTGGGTAGGAGAGGCTAATCCTGCAACTTTTGATTATTGGTTAGAACCTATTAATAATAAGTCCCAAGGTAAAGAATAAATTAATGTTTTAACAACGCTCCCCCCTAGCCCCCCTTAAAAAAGGAGGGGGAGTCAAATCAAAGTCCCCATTAAAAAGGGTGATTTAGGGAGGTCTATGCCTAAGTCCTAAAATAAAAATAGTAAGCGCTAAATAGATTTTTATAGGAGTAAATATGATAGAAAAAGAGCCGATTCAAGTAATAGGCGGAGGACTTGCAGGTACAGAAGCAGCTTGGCAAATTGCCGAAGCAGGGATACCAGTTGTACTGCACGAAATGCGCCCTGAAAGACATAGCCCTGCCCATCATACGGGCGAATTAGCAGAATTAGTATGTAGTAATTCATTTGGCGCGCAGTCAAGTGATCGCGCGGCTGGTTTATTACATGAAGAATTGCGCCGCCTTGGTTCAATTATTATCAATAAAGCGGATGAACATTTTGTTCCTGCGGGTGGTGCATTAGCAGTAGATCGCGGACAATTTAGCCATGATTTAACAGAAACATTAGCTAATCATCCTTTAATTGAATTGCGCCGAAATGTATTTCCCCAAATTCCTACTGATGGAATTGTAGTACTAGCTTCAGGCCCTTTAACTGCCCCAGAATTGGCGGAAGACTTGCGGCAATTTACGGGTATGGAATACATGAGTTTTTTTGATGCCGCTAGTCCAATTATTACCGGAGAATCTATTAATCGCGATATTGCTTTTATGGCTTCTCGCTACGACAAAGGAGAAGCTGCATATCTGAATTGCCCTATGAATAAGGAGCAATATCTTCACTTTTTACAAGAATTGTGTAAGGCTGAACAAGCAGAATTGAAAGATTTCGAGATAGAAACCGCTAAGTTTTTTGAAGGTTGTCTGCCGATTGAAGAAATGGCGCGACGGGGGGAAGATACCATGCGTTATGGCCCTCTCAAACCAGTAGGATTATCAGATAGTCGTACAGGTGAACGTCCTTATGCAGTGATACAGCTACGTCAAGAAGATAAAGCTGGTCAGTTATGGAATATGGTAGGATTCCAAACAAATTTGCGTTGGGGTGAACAAAAGCGGGTATTTCAGTTAATTCCAGGGTTAGAAGAAGCTGAGTTTGTGCGCTTTGGTGTAATGCACCGCAATACTTTTATTAATGCCCCTGAATTATTGCAACCTTCTTTACAATTTAAAAAGCGTTCGACATTATTAGCAGCAGGGCAATTAATTGGTACTGAAGGATATACAGCAGCATCGGCTGGAGGTTGGTTAGCAGGAACTAATGCTGCACGGATAGCGTTAGGTAAAGAACCTTTAGTATTACCGCCAACAACGATGATGGGGGCGTTGTTTGAGTTTATTAGTTCAGCGTCACCGAAACATTTTCAACCAATGCCGCCTAATTTTGGGATTTTACCAGAATTAGGAAAGAAAATTAAGAGTAAACCAGAACGTTATGGAGCATATCGCGATCGCTCTTTAGCTGATCTACAATCTTGGAAAACCCAACTGCAAACACCAGTAATGCTGTAGGAGTTTAGTCATTGTTAATTGATAATTGTTAATTGTTAATTGTTAAAGCTTTTTTGGCAAGGCGTGTAGTATAAACCCCAGCGCCAATTGCTAACAATGCCCCAACTGATTGCAAAGCTACTTTTCCTGGTGTTAACCCTTCATTGAGGAGTCGAACACCGAAAGAACCCAAATATGTATACAACGCAATTATAGGCAGCATCCCTAACCAAGAGCAAAAGCAATACTGCCAAAAATTTACTTTCGTACAGCTAAATCCATAGTTGAGCAAATTAGAGGGAACTAATGGAGAAAGTCGAGTAAGCAGCAAAATTTTCCACCCCTGATTGCCCACTGCTTGATCAAGTTGAGCAAAACTGGGATTTTTACTGATCCACTTTTTAATCCGTTGTCGCAATACTGTTCGACCAAGCAGAAAACAAGCAACTGCACCTAAAGTATCTGCAATTGATACCAAAATAATTCCTTTGAACAAACCAAATAAGCTGCCAGATACTAGGATCAGAAGAACATTTGGTAGACAAAAAATTGTAACTAAAAGATACAAAATTGTGAAGGCAGGCATAGCCCACCAACCAAGTAGGGCTAGCTGATGTTTAATTTGAGTGAACCAATCTTGAAGTGGGAGTCTGCTGCCAAATACAACAATTAAAATTCCACCCAGCACTAATAGCCAAAATTTTCGACTGCGTAACCAATTTGTTTTCATTATTAGTGCATAAACGCCAGAAAAATTGTTACTTTTTCAATTTGGGACTTACACAAAAATGTGTTATTTACACCATCTGTAGGGGCGAGCTTATCCTGCCCCTACAATGTATATATGTTCCGCGTAAGCCCTAAAATTGTTGGGTATCGTTCCTTGATTAAACTTACTTTAATCATCAGAGGGTAACGCTTACCTCTAACGTAGGTATTGCTATCTAAGTCTGGTAAATTTTCAACTTTGATTATCCCCCCGCTAGCATCAGTACTTTGATTTAGCGGTAAAAGTAGTCCACTGGAAAGGATGAGGGTATAGTTTGATAGTAGTAAGCATTACTGTTCGCAGTACTTACCGCTATGTCATTTTAGGAGAGCTTTATGGGCAACCGCAGTAATTCCAAGAAACACGCAAATACTCCTAGCAACGACATATCGGAAGCGGAAGCCCCTAAAACAGAACTTGCCGTAGCTAAGGCGACAGAAGAAATTGCCGATGTCATGTCGCCAGAAAACATCGTAGTAAAAGATCCACCACCCCAGCCTGATTATCCCCACTATCGGGTTCAACCAGGATCGCCGATAGTTTTAGCTGACTTCGATCCAAACGATTGCGAAGACTACAAAAAAAAGAAGCACGTTGAAGAGGAACTTCAAAAGCAACGCGCTCGCCTGGGAAAATTACAAGAACGTTTGTATGCAGAAAACAAACGCAGTTTGCTAATTGTGCTGCAAGCAATGGACACTGGTGGTAAGGATGGCACAATTAAGCACGTTTTTAGCGGCATTAACCCCCAAGGTTGCCGAGTTTGGTCATTTAAAAAGCCCAGTGATGAAGAAGCTAGTCACGACTTTCTGTGGCGCTACCACCAACGTGCGCCCCTACGCGGGATGATTAATATTTTCAACCGTTCCCACTACGAAGATGTATTAATTGTGCGTGTCAAGCAGTTGGTTCCAGAATCAGTTTGGCGAGAACGCTATCACGTAATTAATAATTTTGAGCAAATGTTGACGTTAAGCAACGTTACAGTAATTAAGTTTTTTCTGCATATTTCCAAAGACGAGCAAAAGCGACGGTTGCAAAGTAGGTTGGATAACCCAGATAAACGTTGGAAGTTTTCTAGTAACGATATCAAAGAACGGGAATATTGGGACGACTACCAAGCAGCTTTTGAAGAGGCAATTAATAACTGCTCGACTTCCTACGCCCCCTGGTATGTTGTGCCAGCAAATAATAAGTGGTATCGCAATCTGGTGATTGCTCGCACGATCGCGGACACTCTTGAAGCGATGAATCCGCAATACCCTGCGGCGGAAACAGGTTTAGAGAAGATTGTGATTCCAGATTGATTTGATAGTGGCAGCACAGTTAGCAAGCTCAGTGGGAATGTAATTCTGTCATTGGGAACGGTAGTGAGGAATCTATTACCCTAAAAACTTTAAGATCTGTGTGTAAGTCCTAATATTTATAAATTTTGATATTAAGTAATGTTAATAAAAATAAACTTATTTCTTATCTAATACGTTAATAAAAATCTTATACCTTAAGTTATACATTTTGGGGTTTAAGTTATACGTCTAAAGAGATACGAGTAGTGTAAAGTAAATAAATTAAATAAGTCTGGGTGACAATCTATGTCATTTGATCCTGAAATCATTCCTGAGAGTTTATTTACAGAAAAATCTATTTTTCAACCAAAACTATTAATCGGAGATCCAGGGACTAATGAGTTTTTACCTTCTGTTGCAAATCAACACCCGCTATCTCTCAATGATGGTTTTGAAACAGGAAGCATCGAAGAAGCGGCGCGTAATATAGACAAAAGGTTAGCTACTTCAGAGCTTCAGTATACCAACTCTAATAGAGATTCCTTAACTGGGTTGAGCAATAATGAAAGTTGGGCGGGAACGGGGGAAGCAGGTCTACTACAAGCTCAACGTAGCGACGACCTCAGTAACTTGAACAGGAACAATGACTATGGGAATAATGATTCATTCTCTGTTGTTTCATCTGGTAAATTGAGGGGTTCAGCTTTAGTTGCTGCACCAGCCACATTTAAGCCAGCTTTAATTCCATTGCGTGCAGGCAACAATGATTCCTTTACGCGGGTTGGAGTGAAAGCGAATACAAATAATCTGATCTCAGCAAATAGCACTCCAGCCACCATCAACGTTACTTATAATGGGTTTACACCACAGGCGCAAGCGGCTTTTGAGTATGCCGTTGATATCTGGGAAAATGTAATTTCTTCACCAGTGCCAATAGAAATTAATGCCACTTGGGAGCCATTAGACCCCGGCGTGTTGGGGCAAGCTGGACCAGCTGGCTTTGCTACCGATGGTCAAACCTTGTATCCAATTGCGCTAGGCAATAAGCTAGCTGGAACAGATATAGACACAACTCAGCCTGATATCAATGCCTCCTTTAGCAGCGTTTTCAGTAACTGGTATTTGGGTACTGATGCTAATACACCATCTGGAACTTATGATTTTGTCAGCGTTGTTCTACACGAGATAGGTCATGGCTTAGGGTTCCTTGGCTCAATGGAGTACAGCGGTGGTCAGGGTGCTTGGGGATATGGTACAGGACAACCTGTTATTTACGATCGCTTTGCAGTCAATGGCTCTAATCAAAGCCTGATAGATACAAGTCTGTTTCCTAATCCTTCTACGGCTTTAGGTAATCAGCTTACCAGTAACAATATTTTCTTCAACGGTTCCAATGCTGTCGCTGCCAATGGCGGTACTAAGCCCAAGTTGTATGCTCCTTCCACTTGGAGTGGAGGTTCCAGCTACGCTCACCTTGACGAGAGTACCTACGCGCCTGGAAATCCAAATTCTCTCATGACCCCTCAACTTGGTACAGCTGAAGCCATTCACGATCCAGGTGCCATTACGCGTGGTATCTTCAAAGACATGGGATGGGATACGGCAACTGCGACATCGCCTGGTATTTATGGCAATGTTTGGAACGATGTAAATTCCAATGGGATTCGTGATGCAGGTGAAGCAGGACTTCAAAACTGGACAATTTATCAGGATCGTAATAACAATGGTGTCTTAGATCAAGCCACTCCAGGGATTGTTAAAACTTCTACCGACATCCCCAAATCAATTCCCGATACTGCCACCCCAATTACCTCTAACTTGGCAGTTAGCGGTATAACTGGAACAATACAGGACGTTAATGTCAAATTAGATATTTCTCACACTTGGAACGAAGATTTAGATGTATTCTTAATTGCCCCTGATGGCACTAGGGTTGAGCTATTTACTGATGTAGGTAGTAATGGAGATAACTTCACCAATACAATTTTAGATGACGAGGCAACTACATCAATTGCAGGTGAAACAGCACCATTTACGGGTACATTCAAGCCAGAGGGTTTACTATCTACTTTAGACGGGAAAAATCCCAACGGTACTTGGAAATTAGAAATTACAGACGACGAAGCGCCTGACGCTGGCACGCTCAATAGTTGGTCATTAACGTTTAATTCTACGAATGCTGAAGTCTCAACTCAAACTGCTGCGGATGGCTCCTACTCGTTTACTAATTTAACTCCAGGTAACTATACAATCCGCGAAGTGTTACAAAGCGGTTGGACGCAGACTGCTCCATCAACTGGTTCCTATACTGTGGCTTACAATGCTGGTGATGTTGTGACCAACCGTGACTTCGGCAACGCTATAGCGACTATACCAGCCATCACCGTCACCGCCAGTGATGCAAGTGCCGCAGAAAGGCTAAGTACACAAACCGCCAACCCAGGACGTTACACCTTCACGCGCACAGGCGATACCACCAATGCTTTAACAGTCAACTACACGATGAGTGGTACAGCTACAAATGGCGCTGACTACAACAATGTGGGAACCAGCATCAGCTTTGCGGCAGGTGCTTCTAGCGTGACAGTACCAGTAAACGTAATTGATGACAGCGACTTTGAAGGCACTGAAAGCGCAATTCTCACTTTAACTGCTAATTCCAACTACAGCATCAGTGGTACTGGCAAAGCCACAGTCAACATTGTTGACAATGACCGACCGACAATCACTCTCACTGCAACTGATGCAACAGCAGCAGAAAGTGCAACTGGACAACCAGCCAACCCAGGGCAATACACTCTCACCCGTAGTGGTATTACCACAAGTGCTTTAACAGTGAACTACGCCATGAGTGGTACAGCGACTAATGGCACTGACTACAATACTTTGGGTACAAGCATCACCTTTGCTGCTGGTCAAAGCAGTGTGACAGTGCCGCTCAATATTATTGATGATACTGCTGTTGAAGGCGCTGAAACCGCAATTATGACTTTAGCTAGCAGTACCGCTTACAACATCGGCACTAATGGTACGGCGACAGTTAATATTGCTGACAATGACTTAAACTTACCAGTTGTGACGGTTACTGCTGCTGATGCAACTGCCGCAGAAACTCCAGCTAAACAAATCGCTAATCCAGGAAAATATACCTTCACCCGTACTGGCAGCACTGACACTGCTTTAACTGTAAATTATACAGTTGGTGGCACGGCTACTTCTGGCACTGACTACACAGCTTTAAGTGGAACTATCAGCTTTGCTGTTGGTCAGAGTAGCGTTAATCTACCGTTGAAAGTGATTAATGATACTTTGGTCGAAGGCAATGAAACTACTGCTGTTACCTTAAGTGCCAACTCTGCCTACACTATTGGAAGTGCTAATAGTGCAACAGTAACTATTGCCGACAACGATATTGGTGCTACTGCGACAGCCAATGGCAGCCTTAGTACAACTGACTTAGCTAATCCTACCCGTGCGGGTGCTTTCATGGATGACTATGAGTTGAGAGGGGCGACAGTAGGTCAGCAAATGCGGATCAATCTCAACTCCTCTATGTTTGATACTTATCTGCAAGTAATCAATGCTGCAACTGGACAGGTAATTACTGGCTTAGAAAACGATGATGCTAATACTTCTACTACCAATTCCCAAATAACCTTCACTCCTCAGTCTGGAATCAATTATCTGTTGCGAGTTACCAGTTACTCGAATGAAGTGGGAGACTACATTTTAAGCACTAGCCCTGCTACTGCGGCTAGTGTTCAGACTACAATCTATTCACAACCCTTGGCAGTACCATTTTTTGAGTTACCAAGTTTCAGTAATAACAATGCAACTGATTTAGGTAAAGCACCAGATGTTAGTACTAATGAGCAAAGTTTGAATCAAACTGTCAAAAAATCTTGGGCGAAACGCTTGAAAAATGCGCTCTCTGCCCGAACTCTTAGTAAAGTTAACTAATGAGCGGTAGGTGATAGTGTAAAAGTGCGATCGCAATTAAATTAGACATTTCCGCTCAATGAATGTAGAGACATTGTATATAATGTCTCTACATTTTTTGCAATCAAACGAATTTGATATGAAAATTTAAGCAGCTTTATAACGACTGGTTAATTTATCCAATTGTTGTACTAACAAACTCAGGAATAAACCCACGTCGGTAACTACTCCTACTGATTCTACAGAACCGCGATCGCTTAATTTAGTTACCACTGCTGGATTAATATCCACACATACCATCTTCACACCCGATGGGGTCATATTTCCCACTCCAATAGAATGCAGCATGGAAGACAACATTAAAATCATGTCTGCACCTGTAATTAAACGGGAGTAATCTTCTTGTGCTTTAATTAAATCCATCTGGGTATCTGGTAATGGCCCATCATCACGGATGGAACCAGCAAGGGAAAATGGTACACCTGCGCGGACGCATTCATATAATACGCCGTGAGTAATTATTCCTTGCTCTACAGCCGCCGCAATACTACCATAGCGACGCACTGTGTTAATTACTTTCAAATGATGCCTATGTCCTCCTCGGACTGCTACACCGCGTTTCATATCGACACCGAGGGATGTCCCCATCATAGATTGTTCGATGTCGTGGACTGCGATCGCATTTCCACCTAATAATGCTTGCACATATCCTTCTCGGATTAAACGTGATAAGTGTTCGCTACCCCCAGTATGAATCACAACGGGGCCTGCTGTGACTACAACTTTACCACCGCGATCGCGTATTTGCCTTAATTCCCAAGCAACTTGTTCTACTACTAACTCAACGCGACGTTCACTAGAAACCCCCGCAGACATAAAACTAAATTCTTGGGTGTTGCGTTGTTCCCGTGACTCAGTTTTACGGACTGTGCGAATACCGACAATATCAACTACTACGTCTTCACCAACTTCTAAATCTCGTAGCAGTTTGCATTTAGCTACTATACCATTATCGGTTTTGGTGATGGCGATCGCGCCATCCATACGTTGATTTTGCACTCGCACCCACTTACCATTAATCCTGACTTCTGTCGGATAAATAGTAGTTACATAAAAATCATCTGGTGCAACCCCATTTTGGGTAACAGGTTCTAACTTTGTATCTTTTTCATCTTGGGGTAAATCAACCGCACCTAAATCAATCAACTGCGATAAAATTGCTTCCATCACCTCATGGGAAGGTGCAGAAACTTTTACATCTGCTTTAGAAGTACTTTGGCGCTGTTCTCCTAAATCAAAACTTAGTACTTGGAAACTACCGCCAGCTTCCATAATCTTATCTAAAGCACGGTTAATTAATCCAGAATCTAGTAAATGTCCTTCTAATCTAATAGTGCGACTTTCTACTGATACATTTGCAGTAACTTCTGTGCGTACAGGTTCAGTTACTCTTAGGGTTAAACACTTAGCTGCGCCACCTGCTTTGAGAAATTCTGTTAACGGTGTTTCTATTACTTCAAAACCAGCATGATTTAAACGTTTCTTTAAGCTATCACTAGCTTTATTCATTACTACAATGTGGTCTACATTGACAGTATTACAAGCAAAATTAACTGCATCTGCTTCATCAATTGCAATGCGTTTTGCTTCTGGAACCCGCATTTCAATTAAACGATTGGAAAAAGAATCAAATGCGGGGGGATAATACAGTAAATAACCGCCAGCTAGAGGACAAAAACAGGTATCTAAATGATAGAAACGCTCATCCATTAAGCGTAGAGATAACACCTCAATATCTAACCATTTAGCTAAATATGGGTGAGAATCTAATTCTGAACGGAAACCATAACCCGCCCATAACCAGCGCCCTTCTCTATCTAAAAGTGCATCCCCAGCGCCTTCAAATGGTAAATCTTTGGGTAATTCGTAAACTGTATATCCTTGTGATTCAAACCATTCTTTAAAAAATGGTTCTTCTCCTTGACGTTCTTTGTGATAGAAGCGACTCAGAACAACGTTATCACCTAATACTAAACCAGCATTAGCCGTAAATACCATATCCGGCACGCCTGGTTGTGGTTTAACTAAATCTACAATAGCGTGGTCTTTTAATACATAGTGTAACTTTTCCCACTGTTCAACAGCGCGATCGCGTGATGATTTATGAATATTCCCTTCCATCCAGGGGTTAATTACATAATCTACGTCATAGTGGTCGGGAGCGCACATCAAAAAGCGTATTTGGGAAGCCATAAAGGTTTAGGTAGAATACGAGCAGCTATTGTTATTGAATACAGACTTTTCAGGAGCAAATTCTGTAGAAATTGTTACGGAATCTTAACTAAAGCGGTCTGGATGCTGAAATTTCTCTATTTCAGTTTTTGGTAATTTTGGATACTTATTTATATTTTATACTTTTTGCATGGATCTTTTTTTTAACGCAAAGGTACGCATTAGCCGAAGGCTTCCCGCAGGGTAGGTAAGCGCAAAGTACGCAAAGAAAGGAATCTGTTTTTGAAGGGGAGTTTATAAGTAAAAACTCACAAGTATTGATTAGTGGTGGTTTTTGGGTAAGGTAAATAATGTTATTTGATCGAGGTTTGTTAAGTGCGATCGCACTTCTATAATTGAAGCCAGTATTTTAAGCTCTTATGACCACTTTGGAGATACAGAATATGCGGCTAAAATTTTTACCTTAGCATCTCAGCAAGAAGTTGCTGATAATATTATTAACCTACTTGAATCAGGAAATCGGGAGACTATTTTTTTAACCTGTAACTTCATTACGGGTATGAAGTGCTGTCGTGAGGATGTTTGTCAGAAATTTGTAGAGAGCGATTTTTGGTCTACAATTGTGAAAAATTTAGAATATCTGCTTTTATCTAACAATCATTTAATTCGTATAGAAGCCGTTAAGACATTACAAATAATCCGTAACAAGAGCAACGTTGATGCGTTGACTCAAGCTTTTAAAATATTTCGAGATACAGATCCACTTCTATTACCAAGATTGATGGGAGTATTGGCTTGGCTAGAAGTAGAAAATTTTTGGGAATTCGTTGAAGAGATGGCTAATAGCCAAAGTTATTTAACTCGATGGGCTGTGCTGAGAGCTTTAGAAGCTATACCAAGATATGCTATAGGTCAAACAGAAATCTACCCTTATATTCAGGGTAAGCTTAAATATATTGGGCAATTACGACAAGATTCACATACCCTGGTAAGAAGGGAAGCCGAGTATCAGTATCAAATTCAGCAGTACTACTTTGAAATAAATAGCTTATCAGAAGCGGAGCGCCATAAAAAACTCAAGGAGTTAAAGGGACAGCGTAAGCAAGTCATAACATTTGCTGAGATTGAAGGATCATTTGAATTAAATTTATCTATCAAAGATGTCAACAATTACTCTCTAGATGAACTTGAAGCATTCATTGAGGAGAGAATTAAACTCAAAAAGCTTAGGAAGTAATTTTTTGCAATAGTAAAATCATTAAAAATTTATTAAAAAAGCAAGTATTTATGAACACTATCACTTTAAACCTTAGCCCAATTATCAAACTCACCAGCGACCAATTTTATCAACTCTGTGTAGAAAACCCAGATTTAAAATTAGAACGCACCAAATCAGGAGAAGTAATTATTATGCCCCCAACAGGAGGAGAAACCAGTAAACGTAATGTCAATTTAGTAGCCCAAGTTTGGTTTTGGAATGAACAAACAAAACTTGGTGAAGC
Organism: Oculatellaceae cyanobacterium; assembly: GCA_036702875.1. Classification (GTDB taxonomy): domain Bacteria; phylum Cyanobacteriota; class Cyanobacteriia; order Cyanobacteriales; family PCC-9333; genus Crinalium. The sequence continues at coordinate 65,875 of DATNQB010000076.1, forward strand.
TTTTGATTCAAGTTGTGGTTTCAGTTTACCTAATGGTGGAGATAAATCTCCTGATGTTGCTTGGGTAGCAAAGTCTCGCTGGGATGCGCTTTCATCACAACAAAAGGAAAAATTTATTCCTCTTTGCCCAGACTTTTTAATTGAATTACTTTCCCCTAGTGATAGTTTAAAGAAAACTCAGGAAAAAATGCAAGAATATTTAGATAATGGCTTGCGTTTAGGGTTTTTAATTAATCGTAAAAATCAGCAAGTAGAAATTTACCGTCCAGGGCAGAAAGTAGAAGTTTTAGATTCTCCTATGAGTTTATCAGGTGAGGATGTATTACCAGGCTTTGTTTTAAATTTACAGCCAATATGGGAGTAAGATTGCAAATTTCTAGAAGGCACGAATCACTTCCTTTAATACAGGTTCTCACAAATGTTCTCTTAAAGCTTCCTTAGTTCCCAAATCGACAGCACAACCTAAAATATCTTCTAAATAATGTTTAACTCTAAATAAATCAAACAATCCAGCATCAATTGAAAATTCCACCAGAAAATCTACATCACTATTGGCTGTGGATTCATTTCTGGCAACAGAACCAAATAACTCTAAAGATTTAACTCCTAATTTCTCTACTGATTCTCGATGCTGCTCTATAATTCTTAATACCTGCTCTCGCTCCATAATTTTATACTGTAACTCTAAAAAAGTATCATTCTACAATTTTTTTAAATAACTTGCAGAATCATCATCTAGAAATAATGTTGCTTGCGGTTGTTTCCTTAAAATAGAAGCAGGAATATTTGTACTAATTTCTGATTGCAGCATTTCCTTAATTACAGTTGCTTTCCGCTTTTCTGGTGCAAGGCAGATAATTTTATTGGCAGCACAAATTTGCGAGATAGTCAAGGTAAAAGCATATTGCGGTACAGCTTCTAAATTAGGAAAATGCCCTTCATTAACTTGTTGCAAACGACAAGAATCTTCTAGTTTTACCAGTTTTACACTATAACGATCATTAAAGTTAGCCACAGAAGGATCGTTAAATGCTAAATGTCCGTTTTCTCCCACACCCAGACAACACAAATCTATCGGTTGTGTTTGTAATAGTTTAGTATAGCGATCGCACTCTGCTAAAGGTTGCAGTGCATCCCCTTCTATATAGTGAAAATGCTTAGGTTTAACTAACTTTTCTACTCTTTCCCGCAGATAGCGCCGAAAACTTGCAGAATGATTACCATCAATACCTAAATACTCATCCAGATGAAAAAGAGTAATTTTAGACCAATCTACGCCACCCAAATCAATTAAAGCTTTTAAAAACCTGATCTGAGAGTTACCCGTTGCTAAAATAACCGCAGCACTGCCATTTTCAGCTATTTTATCTTTTAAATGCTCGTGTACTATCTGTGCAGCATCATCAGCAAGATCTGATTCTTGCTGATAGACGCGCACAGATAAAGCATCAACTGGAAAAGTTTTAACAGGTGTAGGTAATTGTGCAGGCTGGGAAGTAAGATACATATTTAGATATAGCAGCTAAGGCTCTTGAAAGTTTCTCTGCTGAAACCTTGTTAACACTGATTAAAAAGCTAATAGCTGATAGCTGATAGCTGACTGCTATAAAAGCTTCTGTATCTAAGGTAGCCAAAAATCGGGTAAAAGACTGTTAGTAAATTCACGGAAAGTTTGATTGAGCGATCGCGCAGCTTGAATATGCGGCTCATCAACCTCTACTGGTATAATATTAGCCTTCCTCCCAACTCCACAACGCTCAATTACTAAATTTGCTGCCTCTAAACCAGTAACATAAGCCTTTTCCTGCGACCATGAACCATGACGAGTAATAACCCAATCACCACTCATCAACACATTATCAAAACTCGTCTTTGCTGGTAAAAAATACTGATAACTACCAGGGGCAAAATGCGTTACCGCACGGGGTAATCTAATTACACTGCTATCTACTACCTTTGCATCCCGAATAGCTGGCACGCAAGTAGTCAAATAATTATGCACAAGGGGAATTATTTCCTCATCGCTTAAAGGTAGAAACTGATTAGCATGATAAAAATCTGCTTCAATCACAGTTCCAGACGCATCGCGATATTCATCATGCAAGGCATTTAAATCAAAAAATGTCCAGCCTGTAGTTGCATCAAAACCAAAGCAAGCGTTAGAGGGACGCGGGATAGAAACTTTGCGATCAAACCATAACCGAGTTGCAAGGACATCTATTGCACCTAAATTCATGATATCCCGAAATTCTTTGCGACTTTGCAAACTCTGACTATTACTAACAATCTTTTGCATCCCACTAACGCCAACCGCAAAAATCACCGCATCAGCATCAAATATTTCTTCACCACAAACAACACCCGTCGCCTTACCATTACTATCAATAATTACGTCAGTAACTCTTTTATTAGCTAATAATCTTGCGCCAGCTTCTTCAATACGTTTTACCCAAGGGCGAAAGATCATTTCTCCTACAGTTCCCCGACACCAAACCACATCAAAATCTGGTTGATGCGCCAAAATAAAATAGTAAAGCATCCCCAAAGTTGCGGCTGCGGAACATTGTTCCCCTGGTGCAAACAAACCCACCAACAGCATTGGCTCAAAAGAATCACGATATAATCGCGCCGAAACCTGAAAATCTTTAAATAATTCCCTTGCTGTTACCCAGTCGTAGCGTCGCCAAGCTTCGTCAGAATTATCGAAATCAATTACTGAATAAAGTAGGGGTAACGCGCTAAGGCGGTCAACTAATGGTAAGCGTTGAAATTGAGTATAGAGAAAAGTGCCTAGCGGTGCTGGTAGTCTGGGTAAATCTTGAAAAATTGGTGATTCTACTTCTAAACCCGCTGGAGAATATTGAGAAGAACGAGTCCAATTTGTAAAGGGATTTAACCCTAATTGTTTAACCAGGGAAAAAATATTTTTATACGGATACCAAAAACCGTGAATACCCGCTTCTACAGATTTTCCCCCTGCGGTTTTCCATCCTGCAACCAACCCACCAGGATAATTTCCCGCTTCTAGCAGTGTGACATCATAACCTTGTGATGCTAGATGATAAGTTGCGCCCAAACCCGCCCAACCTGCACCGACAACAACCACCTTGGGTTTTTGTACTTCTGTTGACATCGTATTTCCCCCGATTCTTTGATTAGGATGACACTATTTGTGCCATAGGGGAATAGTGATCGTTTCCTAGTGGTATGAATTGACCTATTTATCAGTTTTATTAAAGACAGTATAGGTTTTAGAAATGCTCTTTACTCCTAACTTAATTAAAGTATCTTTGCACGATTTCCTGAATGCGATCGCTATCTGGTAACCAGTAACTAACAGAACGTCTACCAGTACCATTAGGAGCGCCTGGTAAAACTATCCCTTCAACATTTGAACGGTCTACTTGAGCAGCAAACATAACTAACCCTGTTAATTCTTCAACAGTTAAGTTAGTATCTATATCTGGTTTAACTGCGGAAAGCGCATGAGGAATAGCCGCTATTTTTAGGGGATTAATAGATTGTTTAATTAAGGCACGAATTACAGTTTGCTGGCGTTCTACCCGACCAATATCAGCATTGGCATCATGGCGGAAGCGGAGAAACTGCATTACTTGGTCACCATTAAGGCGTTGTTCTCCCTTTTTAAGATTGATGTATAAATGTTGAGATTCATCTGTATACTTCATGTCTTTGGGAACATTAATTGTTAAACCTCCCAAAGCATCAACTATCTTACCAACGGCTAAGACATTAATTCGGGCAAAACGATCTATCTTTACTTGGTTATCAAGTAACTCAGTCACTTCTTCTGCTGCTAAAGCTCTTCCACCAATTTTATTAGCGGCATTAATTTTTTGAGTACGATTGCCTATTGTGACACGGGTATCTCTAGGAATTGAGACAATTGTGATACCTTTTGTTTCTGGGTTAAACCGTACTAGCAGCATGGTATCTGAAAGACCATCTACTGAGTGTTGTTGCGCTAAGTAACCTTTTTCGCGTGTTTGAGAGTCAGACTGATTCACATCTGGTGGCAATACACTCATCCCTAAAACTAAGATATTTACAGGTCGGGTGAGTGCAGGTACTAGCAAAGTACTATTTACGAAGCTTTCATCATTAAAGACGGCGGCTGCTCTGGGAGAAAGTTCGCCCTGTTGATAAGGTTTCGTAGGATAAGCTGCTGCTAAAAAAGCACCAGATATTGCTGAAATCAATATAGCTGCACCCACCAGCAATTTGTTTGTACTGCGTCGCCGTCTAATCACTGGCGGTTTTCGATAAATCACACGATGATGGCTTTGTGGGTTGTTTACAGGTTGTCTACGTGGTTGAGGGCTTCTTTGCTCTAACATCAGATGGTGATTTTGCGGATTAATACTAGCTATATGTTTAGAACTATTTTTAGGTAACTGGCGTTTCTTTACTTTAATATCTTTAACTTTGGGTGAACGTGACATCGTGCTATTGGTTTAATTAAAAGCTACAAGGTAGTATGCCTCTATTCCGGTATTCTGTGATGATGGCTTAAATACCTTAATTTAGGAAAAAGTCACCAGTCAACAGTCAACAGTGACCTATGACAAGTTATAGAATTGTTTGCAAACCGCGTACTAACCGCTCAATACCTTCTGTTGCTGTTTCTTTTTGTAACGCTCCATAGGCAACACGCAAATAACAACCATTATCCATGCCAAAGGTTGTCCCTGGAATTACTGCTACTCTATGTTCGCTAATTAGTCGCTTTGCTAATTCTAAGGCATCCATTTCAGTATTAACTTTGAGTAGAAAATAAAAAGCACCATTAGCAGGGGCAATTGTACACATTTGTAAAGGGGAAAGGGCATTTAGTACAAGCTGCCTAACATTCGCGATCGCATTTATATGAGTTAAACAATAATCCATTCCTGCTTGCAATGCTCCCAAAGCTGCGTACTGAGAAATTACTGGTGGACAAATTAAAATTGTATCTTGAACTTTCCTCACTGACACCAGCAAGTGTTCTGGAATTACCATATAACCAATCCGCCAACTAGCAAAACCATAAGCTTTTGAAAGACTATATAAAGAAATAGTGTGGGAGTTACTACCAGAAAAAGATCCAGGGGAAGTATGCTTGGTATCGTTATAAGTAAAGTATTCGTAAGCTTCATCGCTGATGTGGTAGATTCCATGATCGCGACAAAGATCGTTAATTTGTTGTAATGTTTCTTTTGGATAGACAACACCTGTAGGATTATTAGGTGAAATTGTAACTACTGCGCGTGTTTTACTGGTAATAGCTTGTGCGATCGCATCTAAACGTAGTTGGTAATTTTCATCTGTAGGTACAAGGACTGCACGACAACCTGCCATTGTTATCGCCATTTGGTGATTGAAATAGTAAGGCGTTTGCAGAATAATCTCATCTCCTAGAGAAGTAATCGCTAAAATAGCATTCATAAACGCCATATTGCTGCCTGCTGTGACTACAATACAGTTTTGATTATTAATTTCAATACCGTTAAAGGCTTGCAATTTAGCTTTAATTGCTGCTAGTAATGGAGGAATTCCCTCAACTGCTTTGTACTGATTGTTAGTTGGATCAGCAAGAAATTGAGATATTTGTGCGATCGCTTGTGGTGGTGGTGCATAATAAACTATCCCTTGTCCCAAGGATATAGTTCCAGGGTTGTTGCGAATCAGTTCTCCAATGACAGGAATAATGGGCGACTGCACCACTTGCATACGAGAGATTTGTGTTTCCATCACATTTAACCTTGTTGCGTAAACTGCAACATTACATATAACAAGTTTGCAGTTAAGCAATACTAGCGATACATATAAATAGTGGGGGTAATTGTGAACCGCTCAATTGATGATTCTTTCAAACCCTCTTTAGCTGTAAGTGCAATACTCGCAACAATAGTTTTAACCAGTTGCGCCTCCGCCGCAGATAAAACAGGACAAGCACCAATGTCAGCGCCTATGCCACAAGAGGCTGCTGAATCATCTGCTGATGTAGGTGGGGGTAGTAATATGGCGCTAGATGCTGCGAAAACCTCACCAACACAGGGGCGTGCAGCTAAGGCGCAAGCACCTGTGTCACGTTCCCAACTTGTCAAAAAAGCTGAACTAGCATTGCGTGTCAATTCAATTGATAAAAGCATTCGTGCTGTCTCTCAACTCATTCAAAAACAGCAAGGAGATTTACTGAATTTAGAAAGTAATAAACCTTATCAACAGAATTATGGTCAAACCGCTTCTATGCAAATGCGGGTTCCTCAAGCAAAGTTGGAAAGCACTTTAGACAGCATAGCGCAACTGGGAACAGTAGAACGTCGCACACTCACGGCGGAAGATGTGAGTAATCAATTAGTAGATTATGCCGCACGGCTGCGTAACTTCCGCAAACAAGAAAGCACTTTACTGAAAATTATGGAACGTGCTGGCTCAATTCCAAATGTGCTGCAAGTTTCCCAAGAACTTACTCAGGTACGTCAATCTATCGAACAGTTAGACGCGCAGTTAAAGAGTCTACGCAATCAGGTAGCTTATTCTACAATTACATTAAGTTTAGAAGAAGCGATCGCAAGCCAATTACCAGAACGCTCTTTAGGATTGCAAGTTCAAGAATCTTGGAACCAGGCGACGTATTCTGTCGGTGCTTTAACTACTAATTTACTCAAATTAGGTATTTGGTTAATTGCTTACAGCCCATACTTGCTACTTTTAACTGGTGCAGCTTGGTTTAGTTATACTCGTTTTCAGCAACGCCACTCGCAACTACCAGAGACACGTAACTCAGATTAAATTATCAACATTATCTCACTTTTGCCAAGAAATTTTGTAACTAAATTATCAAATTTGAGCTAGTTTCATCAATTTTGTAACGATTCTAAATAATCTAAAATTACCTCGACATCTCGTAGACTGGTCTTGCTTTTTGGAAGTTTTTCCTTGAGGGCATTCAGTAACTCGGCTGGTTGTTTTAAAGTAGAAGGTGTTGATGTAGAATTTGAAGTTGTTGGACTTTGTTCGGTCATTAAAGCTTCTTGTAGCTGTTCTTGAAGCTGTTGTGTTGCAAGTTTTAAAGCTTCGTTTTCACTCACAACGCCATCTACTTTTAATTCAGCAGTAATCTTGCCTTGGTAGTGATGGCTAATTAATTTGTCTTTGTGGTCTATAGCATCATTTAGTGCCTTGATTCGTTCTTGGGTTTTTTTGAACTTTTGCCTGAAAGACTCTAACTCTGCTTTCAGGCTGGCTACTCCCCCATTTCTTCTGTTATACGTTTTGAGCGTTCTGTGACACGATCTGTTATACGATTCTCTAATTCTGTAAGACGTTCTGTTATACGTTGGTCAATGATATGCTCAATACCTGGGTTAATAGTATTTTTGGCTAGACGACTTGTTATACCCTTCTGTATAACAGATTCCTGCTCAATACCGACTTCTAATCCAATTTTGAGCAATTTGTGAACTACTGCGGTTTTATCGAGTCCAGTTTCTGCCATTAACTGTGCGATCGCATTTGACAAATCATCTGATACTCGGATGGTTAAAAGCTTATTTGGCATCCCGTTATACATATTATGGGTATGTATAACATTGTATAACAGAGAGTAATGCCCTATCAAGTTAGGACAAAATCCGACTTGTCCCACTATGTGGTTCTATTGTGGAAGTAACCCAGGTGAAAGTTCCTGAGTTTACTCGTGCGTCAAGGTTGTTCCATGTGAAAACTATACTTGTGTGTTAATTAAGTGCCAGCTTGGGTTAGCTATTTAATCTTGGCTTTTTCCTAACTCTTTAATTAGAGAAACTAATTTTTCTGTGGAGGCGTTTTTTGGGCAAAAAGCATCAACAGGTGCTGTTTGAACCATAACTTCCACTTGCGGATCTTCAACTGACGAGTAAATAATAATTTTAGTTTTAGAATTCAGCGTTTTGATGTAAGTAGATGCACTTAGCCCATCTAAAGATGGCATTTGGAGGTCAATAATTACTACATCTGGATCATGTTCCTTGACCATTTCAATAGCTTCATTACCGTTCGTAGCACTGAAAATGACTTCCAATGAACTATCTTGAAGCAACGCTAACTTGAGAGCGGCTCTAGTTAGTTCATGATCGTCAACAATTCCAACACGTAAGACATGATTCATAAATCAGCGGATATTTGATAAACCACTTGTTTAATGTAAGTTAAGTAGCAAAAGCTGTGGACTACCTAGCGATATAGCGTTGATACTTCTTTTCAGTACCATTAGGTACAAACTAAGTATGGGAGTAAAATAAACGTTACTTGCGACGGTTGGGACTAGGGACTGGTGAAGGGTGACTGGTAAAAGCATTATAGGTTGATTTATACAGACCTATTTAGCATTTTGGGTCAGTAAATCTTAAGTTGGGTGTCTGGTAGTCAAATTTTAAACAAATAAGTACAGAGGGCAAACTGAATCATCATTGATATGTTGCTATTGATTAAGCAATGACTCAGCTTTGGCTGCGGCTTCCTTCGCTCCTGGTTGCTTTTCTGGAGAGCGTGTATACCAATACGCCCAGGCAATCAAAACGGCTTGAAAAGGCAATCTTGCCCAATAAAGAGCTTGATTTTGGGGAATGCCATCAATCTTAATGTTGTGTAAAGTCATATAAATGTTGGCAGGAAACACAGCAATAAATAGGGAAATCAGTCCCCATGCTGCTGCCACGCTGACGAATGGAATTAGTAAACCAATGCCGCCTAGAATTTCAAAGAAACCGCTAATGTAGACGGAAGCGAAGGGCGGAAAGGGTGGCGGCACGATGCGGGCGTATTGCTCTGGTCTGATAAAGTGGGTGATGCCCACAATGATCAGACATACGGCAAAAACCCCTCGGAGAATTTCTTTACGACGTGGCTGAGGTGTGGAAGGCATAATAATTCAATTATCAGTTTTCTAACTTAGGTAGCTATTCACGGAATTGCGATCGCCACAATTACAGTGAATAGCTCAGTTAGAAATTAGACAATTGCCTTAAGGTAGATCGGTAGCACCCATTAGGTATAGGTCACACTCACGGGCAGCACCACGACCTTCGTTGAAAGCCCAAACAATTAAGCTTTGTCCCCGACGACAGTCGCCAGCAGCAAAGACACCAGGGATACTGGTAGAGTATTTGCCGTATTCAGCTTTGACGTTGCTGCGTTGGTCGCGTTCGATGCCGAGAGCATCAAGTAAGGGTTGTTCGGGGCCAAGGAAACCCATTGCCAGTAAAACAAGTTGCGCTGGTAAAACTTTTTCAGTTCCAGGGACGTGCTTAGGAATAAACTGACCTTTTTCGTTTTTCTCCCACTGCACTTGTACGGTGTGGACAGCTTTGATTTTGCCGTTTTCGTCGCCCTCAAACTTGGTGGCAGTGGTCGTATAAGCACGGGGATCGTCACCAAATTTGGCGGCGGCTTCTTCCTGCCCGTAGTCCATCTTGTAAACCTTGGGCCATTCGGGCCAGGGGTTGTCAGCAGCACGTTCTGATGGCGGTTGAGGCATAATTTCTAGTTGCACAAGGCTGTTGCAACCGTGCCGAATTGAAGTACCCACGCAGTCAGTACCAGTGTCGCCGCCGCCGATAATTACAACATCTTTACCCTCAGCAGTAATGAAACTGTTGTTATTGTCCAGAATCGCCTTTGTGTTCGCTGTGAGGAAATCCATTGCAAAGTGGATACCCTGTAAGTCTCTGCCTTCGATGGGGAGGTCGCGGGGTTTTGTAGCACCTGTGCAGAGTACTACCGCGTCAAATTCCTTAAGGAGGTTTTCAACAGGTAAATCTTTACCGACTTCGGTGTTGCAGACAAACTTTACGCCTTCTTCTTCAAGAATGTCCAGGCGACGCTTGACAACCTTCTGTTTGTCTAGCTTCATGTTAGGGATTCCATACATGAGTAGACCACCTGGACGGTCGGCGCGTTCAAAAACTGTTACCCAATGACCTGTTTTATTGAGTTGTGCGGCGGCGCAAAGACCAGCAGGGCCAGAACCGATGACGGCGACTTTTTTGCCTGTGCGTTTGGTTGGGGGTTCGGGTTTGATCCAACCTTCTTCCCAACCTTTATCTGCGATCGCATTTTCAATATTTTTAATCGTAACTGGCGGGTTGTTAATACCCAGTACGCAGGAACCTTCGCAGGGTGCGGGACAGACACGACCTGTAAATTCGGGGAAGTTGTTAGTTTTGTGTAAGCGATCAAGTGCTTCTTTCCAAAGTCCGCGATAAATTAAATCGTTCCATTCGGGGATGAGGTTGTTAATCGGGCAACCACTAGCCATGCCACTGATGACAGTACCCGTATGGCAAAAGGGAATGCCACAGTCCATACAGCGTGCGCCTTGGGTGCGGAGGTTTTCCTCTGGTAGATGGAGGTGGAATTCGTCCCAGTTGCGAATGCGATCGCTCGGTGCAACGTCAGAAGGTAATTCGCGGAGAAATTCGATAAATCCTGTTGGTTTTCCCATTGTTGTGTCTCATCAATTTTGGATTTGGCAGGGTTTGTTATAGCATTAGCCGTAACGCACCAATACGGGTAACTGAGGCATTATGCTCAATTTAATAGTTATTGAAAGTTCTACGCCATTTTCTATTCGTTGAGTTGTTCTGTTTGAACTGTCTGCAAAAGTTTATTGCTCATTCCAAAGTAAGTTTAATATTTTTGGTGTCAAGCCACGCTCTTGTGCCTTGTGGCTAATTTTGCTCATTACTTCTTCTAAAGTTTTATTGTGGCGAGTCACTTCACTACGCTGTTGTTCTTCCGAAACTATTTCAAAAATACGTGCAGCTTCAGCATTGACTCGAATTTTAATTGTTTTGGTTTCCATATTTACTTTTTTAAATATTTATTGCTCATGGAAAATTAAGTCTAATATTTATGGTGTCAAGCAACAATCTTCTGCCTTACACTAGGTATATCTGCTTGACTGGGTGAACGCAGAGAACTTTTAGGCAAAGTAACTACAGCTAAAGTATTTCCCAACATATCAAAAAATTCTACGCTATAACCTGTTTCTAGTCCCTCAACGTTGTGTTCTTCTACAACCGTACCAATATCGCCTGCATAAAGTCCTTCTTCTGGAAGGTTACATAGTAAAATAACATCTGAATAAAGTTCGTAGTTCATATTATTCATTATTAGTTGTTAATCTGGTATTAATGTAATTAGTCGTGGAAAATCTGTATTTTTATCTATTTGCCAAACTGTCCTAACCAGAAGAGGTCTACCAACAGGGGTGTAAATATAATCACTAACCTCATAGCGAGTTCCGTAGGCTGTTTCTTTAATTACATCAACATCTGTAGGCAAGTGGTAATTACGAATATCGGCTTCTAATTGCTGCCAGTTTTCTTGAGCATATCCAAATTGAATTAGTAGTTTTGCCTTTGCACCCCCTCGTTTATGTTCTGGATCAAGTAGGTAATCTTTCAATTTCGAGGGTTCAATAACAGCGCGATCGCTATTAGGAATTTTCATTATTTAAGGTAATTATGACTTTGATAACAATAGGCGATCGTATTTACACCGAATATGATTAAACTAAATATATTTTAAAGCTTCTTTGTAAGAAGAATCATTAGCAACTTTATCTAGCTTTTGCCTAGGGAAATTGATAATAATGTTTAGTGCATTGTTAATGTGGACATTGGTTGTTTTGTTCTTAAGCTGCTTGGCAAGCTCTCGCATCCGTTCATCAGCCTTTGTTGTGTCTAAATCAGATACAAATTCATTGTCATTGAAAAGTTTCAAATATTGTTTAACTTCTTCTACTGTAAAGTTATCTATAAATTTTTGATAATAAGGTAGAGCATTTTCATCTATACCTTTTTTATATCCCTTACCATTACCGCAGTAACAAATACTAATAACCTTGACAAACAATTTGAGAACTGATTCTGGTATTTTTGTTTTTGGAATTGACTCAGCTATTGATTTAGCATGAGTGTATTCATTGTAAAAGTTATTCCATTCAAAATGAACAGTTTTGAGATTTTGCAGTTTTTCAAGTAGTTCTACTGCTAAACTATCTTCATCTTTATAATGAAGACCATTAACGATCTCTAATATTTTCTGAGTTGCATTTTTTCGTTCAATGTCACCATTTTTTCTGTGCCATCCAAATTTAGAACCTATTTGGTACTTTGTATCTTCTAAAGCACATCTCCACACATAAGGAATTAATTTCTCTATATTTGATTTGATATGGTTTTCTTGTCTGGGATCACAGTATATTCCAAAAATTGAAAGAAGAAAGTCATCAATTCTCTCTTGTGGTTGTTTGGCAATATCTTCCCCAATTAAAGCAAAATCTTCATTAGGTATCGAATTTTTTCTTAGATTCTCTAAAAGTTGTTTTATTCTTATTACAGAATGATCTGGCTTGGCTGTTATTGCATATTTCAAACAATGCTCTAATAAGGATAACATTTCTATACCTGAAATATCATTCTCATTGGGGTGAGCAGCACTTGCATGGTTTCTGAGATAATTAACTTGTTCTAACCTTTTAAAGTTTATATCTGTTATTAAACCTATCCTTCTACATATCTCTAGTAAATCATGAGCGGATATAGCTTCAAGTTCTTCCTCAGAATTTAAATTTTTATACTTTGCAGATATAGTTCCTGCAACATTGTAAAAATATTGCAAATCAAAATTAACTATTAGTCTCCCTATAGCATTTATGGTTTCATCCCATAGAAATGATAATGCACCATCAAATAAACCGACTGTTATTGCAACTGTAAATTTTGATAAATACTCAGCTTTGAGCCTTTGTTCTAACGGCAGAATTTCTAAAACACTTTCTAAGGTATATATTACTTTCCTTCTCTCTTCAATTGGTGACAGGATATTCTCTGTTGGTAGTCCGATATGCTTTAAAAGATTAGCTAGCGGTTCACTAAATGCAGCAATAGAGGTCTCAATTTGAGATGTCGTATTTCCAGAGGGTATTAAGACAATTTCCACATTTTCTTTAGGCATGACTTTCTTGGTGGTTTTAATTAAAAAGTTTTCACTGAATGTACATCTTCTGACTAGATATATAGTATTTCTAGTCTTACAAATGAAATGATTTTAGGTAAGAAAAGGGGCTTAAGTCCCTTTTCTTATGTTAACTACAGAACCCTAGCTACCACCAATGCGGGCAACGTCGCGGGCATTTTGTTCAAATGCGGCATTAAGTGCGTCATCGCCGCTTAAACCATCCGCGATCGCTTTCTCAATTGCCTGCAACACCCGCTTATAATCTTTCGGCATTACCTTGACAAATTTGGATACCATCTCCTCCCAGTTTGCAAGGACTGTGGCTGCTTTTTGGCTTCCGGTATAGTCGGCGTGTTTCTGGATCATCTCGCGAAGATCATTGATCTCCTCGGTGTCTTCCAGTGTTTCTAGTCCCACCATTTGCTGGTTGCAGCGTGTCGCAAAATCTCCTTTCTCATCAAGGATGTAGGCAACACCGCCACTCATACCTGCTGCAAAGTTGCGCCCAGTTTCTCCTAATACAACAACTTTGCCACCTGTCATGTATTCGCAACCATGATCGCCAATGGCTTCGACAACTGTATTCACACCAGAGTTACGAACGCCAAAACGCTCACCTGCCATGCCTCGGATATAAACTTCACCTGAAGTTGCGCCATAAAGGGCTACGTTGCCAGCGATGATATTTTCTTCTGCAACAAAGGTAGAAGCTACTGGTGGATAGATGATAATCTTCCCACCACTCAAACCTTTGCCTACATAGTCGTTGGCATCGCCTTCGAGTTCCAGGGTGACACCTTTGGGAACAAATGCGCCAAAGCTTTGACCTGCACTACCTTGGAAATGCAAGTGTACTGTGTCTTCTGGTAATCCGTCCCAATGACGTTTAGTGATTTCGTTGCCGAGAATTGTGCCAGTTACACGGTTGATATTTTTAATCGGTAGGGTGGCTTTGACTGTTTCTCCACGCTCGATCGCAGGCTGACACAAATCGAGCAATACTGTGATATCGAGGGATTTGTCAAGTCCGTGATCTTGCGAAATCTGGCAGTAGCGACCAACTTCTGGCTCCATTTGTGGCTGGTAGAGGATATTCGACAGATCGATTCCCTTAGCTTTCCAATGTGCGATCGCTTTTTTCGGTTCTAAAGCATCGGTGCGCCCTACCATTTCGTCAATTGTGCGGAAACCTAGTTCCGCCATGACTTCGCGGACTTCCTGAGCAATAAACCTCATATAGTTGACGGTGTGTTCAGGATCGCCAGTGAAGTTTTTACGCAATTCTGGGTTCTGGGTAGCTACACCGACGGGGCAAGTATTGAGATGGCAGACGCGCATCATAATACAGCCGAGAGTCACCAGTGGCGCGGTAGAGAAACCAAATTCCTCAGCACCGAGTAATGCTGCCATTACCACGTCACGCCCTGTTTTCATCTGCCCGTCTGTTTCTACAACAATTCGGCTGCGGAGGTTGTTTAGAACTAGGGTTTGATGTGTTTCAGCTAAACCGAGTTCCCAAGGTAAACCAGCGTGCTTAATTGATGTTTGTGGTGATGCACCTGTACCACCATCAAAGCCAGAAATCAAGACAACATCAGCATGGGCTTTAGCAACACCTGCGGAGATCGTTCCAACACCAACTTCGGACACCAGCTTGACGCTGATGCGTGCCTCACGGTTAGCATTTTTCAAGTCGTGAATTAATTCTGCAAGGTCTTCAATTGAATAAATATCGTGGTGCGGTGGTGGTGAAATCAGACCTACGCCTGGGGTTGAGTGACGTACTTTAGCAATCCAGGGATACACTTTACCGCCAGGGAGTTGTCCGCCTTCTCCTGGTTTTGCACCCTGCGCCATTTTGATCTGAATTTCTTTCGCCTGAGATAAATACAGGCTGGTAACGCCAAAGCGACCGGATGCAACTTGCTTGATGGCGCTATTTTTCGAGTCGCCACGTTCGTTAGTCCAAGTGTAGCGTTCGGGGTCTTCTCCGCCTTCTCCGGTGTTGGATTTGCCACCGATGCGGTTCATGGCGATCGCTAGTGCTTCATGTACCTCTTTGGAAATAGAACCGTAGCTCATCGCGCCTGTTTTAAAGCGTTTTAAAATCGCTTCAATTGGTTCTACTTCTTCTAGGGGTATTGGTTGGCGCTGTTTAAATTCCAGCAAACCTCGCAAAGTGAAATGCTTTTGACCTTGCTCGTTTACTAACGCGGCGTATTGCTTATAAAGCTCGTAATTGTTCTCACGCGCTGCTTTTTGCAAGGTATGGATTGTCTGTGGGCTGAATAAATGTGCCTCACCTTCCTTGCGCCATTGGTATTCGCCACCGACATCAAGGGTATGACCGTTAGTGGGACGATCTGGAAAGGCGTTAGTGTGGCGCAAGATTGCTTCTTGAGCAATTACTTCTATATCTGCACCTTCAATCCGCGAAGCAGTCCATTTGAAGTATTTGTTAATTACCGAGTGGTTAAGTCCCACTGCTTCAAAGATTTGTGCGCCGCGATAACTTTGAATGGTGGAGATCCCAATTTTTGAAGCAACTTTAGTTACACCCTTAGTTGCAGCTTTGATGTAATTTTTACAGGCTATTTTATACATCTCTTGGGGAGAGGCTGCACCAACAATTTTGGCGATCAAACCTTCGTGGATCATATCGGCAATTGTTTCAAATGCCAGATATGGATTAATTGCACCACATCCATAGCCGATGAGTGTGGCGTAATGATGTACCTCGCGGGGTTCACCTGATTCGAGTACCAAACCAACCCGTGTGCGTGTACCTTCGCTGATTAAGTGGTGATGTAAGCCCGCAACTGCAAGTAAAGCAGGGATTGGGGCTTTTTCTGGGCTAACGCCGCGATCGCTCAAGATAATAATATTTACACCTGATGCGATCGCACTATTCGCAGTCGCGCAAATTTCCGCCATCACTGTTTCCAGTCCCTTCGCCCCTTCTTTCGGGTTGAACAGAATCGGGATAGTGATTGATTTAAAACCGTCCTCGGAGATATGTTTTAACTTGGCTAAATCTTCATTACTGAGAATAGGTGATTTCAACTCAATTAGATGGCAACTTTCTGGCTCAGGTTTGAGCAAGTTACGTTCCGATCCAATCGTCGTTTCTGCTGAAGTAACAATTTCCTCACGGATAGAATCAATTGGTGGGTTTGTTACCTGTGCGAATAGTTGTTGGAAATAATCGTAAAGCAGTTTAGGACGATCAGAAAGCACAGCTAAGGGTGTATCCGCACCCATTGAACCAACAGCTTCAACGCCATCTCGCGCCATTGGTGTCAGCAGTATACGCAAATCTTCAAACGTATAACCAAAAGCTGTTTGTCGCTGTGTTAATGGCTGAGGATCTGATTCTGGTAAAGCTGGCGCATCTGGCAATTTCGCCAGTTCAACCATGTGTTCATCGATCCATTGGCGGTAAGGATGTGCGGTAGCAATTTGAGTTTTAATTTCTTCATCCGCAACAATGCGACCTTCTTCCATGTTTACCAGGAACATCCGCCCAGGTTGCAAGCGACCTTTCAAGGCTATGCGCTCAGGTTCGATAGGTAATACACCTGCTTCTGATGCCATAATTACTAGGTCATCTTTCGTCACGTAGTAACGCGCAGGACGTAAACCGTTGCGGTCTAATACTGCACCCATCATCGTGCCATCGGTGAAGGCGATCGATGCTGGCCCATCCCAAGGTTCCATTAGGCAAGAGTGATACTCGTAGAACGCCTTTTTCTCGTCACTCATTGACTCGTGGGCTGTCCAGGGTTCGGGAATCATCATCATTACTGCATGAGGAAGCGATCGCCCTGCCAAATACAGCAATTCCAAGGCATTATCAAATATTAAAGAGTCGCTGCCATCAACATTAATTACTGGCTGCACCTTCTTCATGTCGTCGCCGAACAACTCCGACTCAAACAGTGATTGCCGTGCGTGCATCCAGTTAATGTTGCCCCGTAGGGTGTTAATTTCGCCGTTATGGGCGATGTAACGATAAGGATGACTCCGTTCCCAACTGGGGAATGTATTCGTGCTAAAGCGGGAGTGTACCAGAGCTAAGGCACTTTCCATATCTGGATCGTGAAGGTCGGGATAATAGTCCCCTACCTGCACAGGCATCAACATTCCTTTGTAAACAATTGTGCGGCTGGAAATGCTGGAAGGATACCAGTATGGGTCGATTTTAGGAGTGCGGATAGCGTTGTGCGATCGCTTCCGAATGACATAAAGTTTACGCTCAAATGCCAGATCGTCAGCCACATCTGAGCCACGCTGGATAAACACCTGCTGCATGAAAGGTTCACTGGATTTCGCCGTGTTTCCTATCGACGAATTATCAGTTGGTACATCCCGCCAACCAATTACCTGCTGCCCTTCCTCAGCTACAACTTGTTCAAAAATTTTTCTACTTTGGGCGCGGGCGACCGGATCAGGAGAACCGTAAATCATCCCCACACCATACTGTCCCGCTTCTGGTAAGTTAATATTTACCGCCGCAGCTACCTTCTTTAAAAACTTGTGCGGAACCTGCATTAAAATTCCCGCACCGTCACCTGTATTTGTTTCAGCACCGCAGGCACCACGATGATCGAGGTTTACAAGGATTGTTAACGCTTGCTCTACAATGTCGTGTGACTTCTTCCCCTTCATGTGTACTATGAAACCGACACCGCAAGCGTCGTGTTCAAACTGTGGATCGTATAAACCTTGTTTTGGTGGCAATGCTTTATTGTTCATGTTGATGGTCTAAGAGAAGTCTCGTGTCTAGCCAGAAGTGAGGGGCAACTATATCAGTTTAGCTAACCTGAATTTTCTAACAAGTAATGCTTATAGATAACAGTTCTTAAAAAAGTTTTAACTGATTTGATCAATAATTGCTACATATTCCAGGTTGTAACAGCGAATGCAGGCAACAGTTGAGCAACTGTCTCAGATTTTAGTATTTGCAGATTTAACGGCGTTAGATTTGGAGCATTTACCACCTTATACCCAATTGCAGCACTACAGCAAAGGGGAAATAATTATGCAGGAGGGCGATCGCCTCCCGAAAAAGTTGTATGCTCTCCTCAGTGGTTCTTTACAGATAACGAAAACCGCCACTACAGGCAAAGAAACAATTCTTCGTACTCTACCACCTGGAGAAATCTTTGCAGCCCCAGCATTATTAGGTAATGGTATTGCACCAGCAATGGTGACTGCTGAGTGTGATTCAGTAATTTTGACAGTAGAACGAGATGCACTTTTAGCAGCAATTAAGCAAACTCCAGAAATTGCTCTCAAAATGCTGATGGTGTTTAATTCTCGGTTGCAACAACTACATGACACAGTGCATGGGTTAGTTTCTGAACGAGCAATTGTGCGTTTGACGCGGCTAATTCAATATTCAGCAACTCAATATGGTACTGAATTAACTAAAAATGGTGAGTGTTTAAAAGTTAAACTTTCTTATTATCAAATTGCTCGGAGTATCGGTATTACTTACGAGGAGTGCGTGCGGTTATTCGCCACTATTAAGGCGGTTGTTAGTTATAGCCGTGGGGGTAAGATTATTGTGGTTGATAGGGAAAAGTTAGATGCGATCGCTAATGGTACGTCAGAATTAAATACTTGAGAGGGCGGTTGGATGATCGCTAAATTATGAATAACTACTTTGCTACGGTGGCTCGTGGTTTAGAACCTATTGCTGCCCAAGAATTGGAACGTCTCGGTGCAAGGGATGTCCGTCCTGAATTCACTGGGGTACATTTTGCTGGCGATCAAGCTTTGCTTTACCGAGTGAATCTCTGGGCGAGGACGATTTTTAGAGTGCTAGTACCGATTAGAGAATTTTACTGCTCTAGCCCTGTGATGCTCTACCAAGAGGTGCAAAAAATCTCTTGGGAGCAATACCTACAGCCCCACAACACGCTAGCGGTGGACTGTACGGGGAGCAATCAAAAACTTAACCATACCCATTTCACAGCTTTGCAGGTTAAAAATGCAATCGTAGATCAACAGCGTAGTCAATCAGGTAAAAGATCTAGCATTGATATTGAAAATCCAGATCTGCTAATCAATGTCCACATCCATCAAGACCGTTGTATTTTAAGTTTAGATAGTTCGGGTACAAGCCTACATCGACGGGGATATCGACCAGCGATGGGGCTGGCACCACTTAAAGAGACTCTCGCTGCTGCAATTCTCGACATGGCAGAATGGGATGCTTCTTTGCCTTTTTTAGACCCTTTATGTGGCTCTGGAACTCTGCCTATAGAAGCGGGTTTAAAAGCTTTAAATATTGCGCCTGGGTTGTATCGGCAAAAATTTGGCTTTCTTAGTTGGTCGGATTTTGACGAACATATATGGCAGGAGTTACTGGATGAAGCCAAAAATAGCCAAAAATTAGATTTGAATGAGACAATTTCAGGTAGCGATCGCGATGATGATGTTCTCACCCAAGCGCGGGCTAATGCGGAACGCTGTGGTATTGGACATAAAATCACCTTTACTCAAACTGATTTATCCCAACTTGAAGCTCCTACAGACTGCGGAATTCTAATTTGTAATCCCCCCTATGGAGAACGTTTGGGGGATGCTAGAGAACTAGGCGACCTCTACAAAATGCTTGGCGATGTCTTCAAGCAACGCTTCAAAGGTTGGACTGCCTTTATATTGACAGGGAACAAGGAGTTGGCTAAAAAAGTTGGACTCAAGGCATCCCGTCGTATTCCTATTTATAACGGCTCTTTAGCGTGTACTTTACTTAAGTACGAACTGTATTAGCAATGTTGAGTTTTGAGGAGTAAATTTTCGGCTCAAGATTCAACTTAAAGCCAAAAACACAAATATTCAACTCAAAACTCACAACTTTTAATCAAATTGTGGATATATTTTTATGCAGTTGTTACCCCAAATTTTTCTACTTCCCTAGCATCCACAATTAATAGCAGACAAAGAGCAGCGATCGTTTTTTGCCATTCTTGCCGAACACGCTCATCTTCTACACCATCAAACGCCCCTACCAAAGGATCAACTGAACGCTCTAAAGCGTGTCTTGGAACTGGACGATGTAACTCAGCTAGGCGCGTCAGGCTTTCTTGATTGTTCACAAAACCAATTACCCATTTGGTTGCGTGGTCTGGACTATCAGGAACTCGCTTAACACCTAACTCATTTTTTAGCCAGTTATAAAAGGGAGGCAATCGTTCAGCTAAGACTTTTCCCGCCGTTGGCAATGTCTGCTTTAACAAATTTACGTCTAAACTCTCTAACTGTTGCTTAAAATTAGGCGAATCCAGGCATTCATTTAGTGGTTTTGACAGTAATTCTTCTATTTGACTGTTAGATAACTCTAGATGTTGGGTAAAGGCTTCTTGTACTAATGTCATAGTTTAGATTGGGAGCAATAACTTTTTTCTAATTGCACTCTACTTTGATGCTAACAATTACTTCTATGAGGTAGCTCATAATTAAGCATTCAGCTATCCCTCTGTCAGCAGTCAGCTTCTTAATTTTCATTTGTCTGTATAGGTTTCACTCCTAAAAGGTTTCATTAATTTTTGTTACTGATTTCTGACTCCTGAGTTCTGATTTCTTACTAGGGTGAATTTTCCGATAGCGTCAATAGAAACGTTAGATTTTGTTCTGCCTTCAGCGCATGAGGGGCATGGGCTGGCATAAATACGAATACGCCTGGTTCTAGTTCAATGTCTTTTCCTTCTAAAGTTAATATTCCTGTCCCATCAATTACATTGATAGTTGCATTACGAGTAGAAGTATGCTCTGAAATCTCGCTGTTATAACTCAGGCAAAACAGCGTATATTGACAGACTTGATCTTTAAGCAACACTTTACTGAAAACTCCTGATTTAGGGTATTCAATTTGGTCGCGCAAAGAAGTAACTAAAGATGCTGCTGTTGTATTTGTAGAAGTCATATTAATGCTCACTTCTCAGTTAATGAGTTATCCCAAAGAACAATTTCTGAAAAACCAAAAATTCCGTGCTTAGGCCAGAGCGCATAAAATGATATAACCTAACTCTTGACGATATTTATGAAAGACTGAACGCATTTTCATAACTCGCTTTCTGCTTGGTTCATGGCTAAAAATGTTGCACAAAACTTTGAAAGTATTTATGATGCCTTCATCTGCCAGCATTCGCGGCAAATTCAATAAAGCCATTTTTCCAGTTTGATGTTGCTGTACTTGCAACTCAGCAGTTGTAAAAGTATCAATCCAATGAGATTCTGAAAGCGGCGTAGAATTGGAGCGAATTACCCGCGCTAGTTCAGTATGAATTTCTTCTTCCTTGTCACGCGCTAATAGTTCATGAGAGAGGAATTTACCCCCTAGTTTAAGTTTATTATGAATACCAGCCAAGATTTTTGCTTTTCCTGGTGGAGATTGCATACTTAGAATTGCTTCTGCTAAGACGTAATCGAATTTACCAAGAATTGCCTCTAAGTGAAAAATATCACCTGCAATAATTTTAACTTGATTTTCTAATCCAGCAGTGCGGACATTAGTACGGGCAATAGTAACACTTTCAGGATTTTTTTCTATACCTACTACTTTGACATTGTAGCGTTGAGCAAGTGCGATCGCACTATAGCCAAAACTAGCAGCTAACTCTAAAACGGTATCTCCTGCTTTAAAATCAGCCCATTCAAATAACTGCTCTGTCGCAGCTCTTCCCCCTGGGCGTAAAAACTTTTTCCCCGCCGCAGCTAATATTTGATGTGCAGGTGCGGTTTCAAAATTGAGGGTAGCATTGGTCATAATTTCGACCTGAGTTTTAGTGCTACTTTTAGTTTGGCAAATTTACCCAATTTCATCTATGAGGTAGCTCATAGAGAACTTGTGGATTTTAACGGTGGAATTATCGATATATAAAGCGGTTTTAAGTTAAGATTTTTTCCATTTTAAACCGCTCCAACCATACTTTTTTGCGCTCGACTATTTCGGCTTCAACAATATAGAAACCCATTTTTAAGAAGAAATATTTTGATATGCGGCTTGCATTAGTGTGTAAGTGTTGCACACCTTGTTTAATAGCTTGCGCTTCTAAGTTTTGATAAATTTTAGTAGCATAGCCAAGTCTGGCAAAGTCACTTGCTGTATATAAATAAGCAATATGATTCGAGGGATTTAATTGACCAAAAGCCACTAATTGATTATTATGCACTGCCACATAGGTTATACCTTGGCTGAGTAACTGCCTAAACTCTTCAATATCTTCTGGATATGAAGACCATACCTTTATTTGCTCGGCATTATAAGCAGTTGAGCCAGTAGTAATAATAGCGTCACGAAAAATAGATATTAGGGTTTCTACATCGGATGGCTGATACTCTCGAATTAACATGATTTTAATCTAATATTAAAGTTTTTAAGCCAAAACAACTTTATTTTCACCAAACAGCTTTGCTTTCTCATACATGGCACGATCTGCTGCTTGTAGTAAAGAATCTATCTCTGTACCATGCTGGGGATAAGATGCGAACTGACAAGTCAGCGCTGGCGCTATCGCACAACTTACCGTTGGTGAACCCTGGATAAATGTAGGAAATGCAAAATTAGTTTTACCAAGTCTACGTAGGACAGCAATATCAGAAAATTGAGTTTCTACTTTTTTCCTAATTTCCTCAGCAATTGCTAGTACTTCTGGCAAGTCTAATTTTGTTACAATAAAAGCAAACTCATCTCCAGCAATCCGAAAAACTTCGCTAGTTTGTGGAACTACTTGGACAATAATTTGAGCAACTTGCTGGAGAAATATATCTCCTTCAGTATGACTATATTTGTCATTCAAAAAAATTAGCCCATCAATATCTATCCAAATCAGACTTAAGAAAATTTCTGGCTGACTAACTATTTCTAAAAATTGTTTGAGTAAAAATTCTTTTCGGCGAAGGTTAGTTAATGAATCCCGTTCTGGAGCAGTCATAATTAAGTGGGTAGGGTGTGTTAGCGTAGCGTAACGCACGTTGATACTGTTGAATTAAAATTGTGTGTGGCTCAATCAATGCAATCTTGCTCACTGGTAACGGCGAGGAGATTAAGATTCGGGACAATATAAACAGACCTAACACTAAGCAGTATGCGGAAAGGTCAAGCCGTCCAAGTTATTAAAGAGGTTAAAGGTTACAGCTTGTTAATAGTCAGCCTGAATTGCCCTTAATGGCATCATTCCGTTACTTTAAGAGGCAGTAATAATTTTCTGTTTGCTCAGAATTGTGCCAGCTAACATTGCACCAGTTAAATTAGCACTTTCCAATATAGCTTTACATAAATCAGCCTTATTCAAATTGGTTTTAATTAGAATAGCTCCACTGAGGTTGGCTTCACTGAGGTTGGCTTCACTGAGGTTGGCTTCATAGAGGTTGGCTACACTGAAGTCGGTTTTAATGAGATTGGCTCCAGACAGGCCAGCTTTAATGAGATTGGCTCCATAGAGATTGGCTCCACGCAGGTCGGCTCCGGTGAGGTTGGCTTCCCAAAGATTGGCTCCACGCAAGTCAGCTTTAATGAGATTGGCTCCAGACAGGTCAGCTTTAATGAGATTGGCTCCATAGAGGTTGGCTTCACTGAGGATAGCTTTACTAAGGTTAGCTTCACTAAGGATGGCTATAGTAAGGTCGGCTTTAATAAGATTGGCTCCATAGAGGTTCGCTCCATAGAGGTTGGCTACAATGAGATCGGTTTTACTGAGGTTGGCTCCTCTAAGGTTGCTTCTACTGAGGTTCGCTCCATTGAGATCTGCTCCACGCAGGTCAGCTTTAATGAGATTGGCTCCACTAAAGTCGGCTTTAATGAGATTGGTTTTAAGAAAATTGGCTCCACTGAGGTCGGCTTTAATGAGATTGGCTCCGCTGAGTTCGGCTCCACTGAGGTTGGCTCCATTGAGGTCAGTTCTACTGAGGTTGGCTTTACTGAGGTTGGCTTTACTGAGGTTGGCTTTACTAAGATCGGTTCCACTAAGGTTTGCTTCCCAGATAATCGCTCCACTGAGGTCGGCTCCACTGAGAATGGCTCCACTGAGGTTGACTCTACGCAAAGAAAGGTGACAAAAATTCCTTTTTCCTGCTTTATAAAGCTTCTTAAGTTCGTTAGCATCCATATATATTCACTTTGGGAAAATTGACTATCAAATAAATCTTCCCAAAAATAGCCCCTAACATTGTGTTTTGGGGCTACTCTTGAGGACTTTCATAGATTGGATATCTCGACATACTCCCATATAAGAGCTGAAAACTGAGTGCAGGATGTGGGAATTATACCCAGTGGCGACTTGCAATGACGTGAAACCTGGTTATTCGCAATCAGTCATCACTGATCAAATTATTGCTGAATGGCTCAATAAGTATAAATTTTTACTAAAATCCTAAGTCCGCTAATGTGTATTTGTTGCATATAAAGCCAGTTTAGGGTTTATTTGGACTTGTACTTTGTTAAATTCATTTAAGTTAGTCCAAAAGCGATCGCTATCCATCCAATTAAAGCAGCACCTAATACCAGCCATGCAGCGTTAAGATTGTAGCGAATTGCTAAAATGGCTGAAAAAAGTGCGATCGCTACAGCTAAAAAATCAACAAATGGCGGTTTTGATATGATTAAAGTTGCAAATCCTAGTTGCAATGTTACAACAGCCATTAATGCGATCGCACTGGCATTCACAGCATCTAAAAATGCCCTTGTCCATTTAGAGGCGCGTAGGTGAGGAATGAGGGGATTAAGTGCTGTAACGAAGAAAAACGAAGGTAAAAAAATTCCTACTGTAGCCACAATTGCACCTGGAACGCCTGCAATGATGTAACCGATAAAGGTAGATGTGGAAAGAAGAGGCCCTGGGGTAAACTGACCAATAGCGATCGCATCTAGTAATTGTTGTTGCGTTAACCAGTGGAGTTGATCAACTAATTCCCCTTGCAGAAACGCTATCAACACATAACCGCCGCCAAATAATACACTTCCAACCTTAAGGAAAAACCAACCCAATTGCCACAAAGAAATATTTGCTGCTGATACAGTAGTTACTGAGGCTGCTGTTGCTTTTAGCGTTGCACCTGTAGTCATGCCAGCAAGTAAAAGATTTGCTTGATCTTCTGGTAAGTTATATTTATCAGGAATAAGCAACCATAGCATTCCTAAAAAACCGCCAATTAAAAGTGCGATCGTTTCGTTCAATTTTAATAACAATACTAAAGCTGCCACACCCAAGGCAATAACTAGCAGTTTGCGAGTCTTTACGGCTTTTTTTCCTAAACGCCACAAAGCATTAAAGATAACAGCTAAAACAGCAGGTTTAATACCATAAAGTAGAGGTATTACTTGCGGTACACTGCCATAAAGAACATAAACCCAAGCAAACCCAGCAGTTATTAGCACCGCAGGTAAAATAAAACAAATTCCAGCAACAATTAGCCCTAACCATCCAGCATAGATATATCCTACATGAATAGCCATTTCTGTAGAATTAGGGCCAGGAATTAAGTTAGTTGCGCCTACCAAATCTAGAAAATGCTCACTTGTTAGCCAGTTACGTCGTTTAACTACCTCATCTTCCATCATAGAAATATGAGCCGCTGGCCCTCCAAAGCCGATAGCGCCCAGTTTAAAAAAGAGTTTGGCTAGTTCTACCAGACGGCTTGGTACTAATTTATTCATAGAATTGTTAACAACCGCTTACTTAACTGAAATATTTGCGTATTTAGGGTAGTGTTGTATGTAGTAATTAGATGGGTGGAAATAAACTTAACATGAAGGCTGGCCATTAGTCATAGGTCATTGGAAAGCTTACTTTGTTTATCTGTGTTTCATCAGTGGTTAATTATCTAAACTTTGACTTATGCAATAGGTCTATTAATATATTGTTCTCAATTTATTTTTGCCAATTTTAAATAAAAAAATCACAATCTTCTGGGTAACTATTAATTTCAGTTTCACTAACTCGATTAGAATAAATTACTTATGAAGAATTTTAATTGTCATCATTTCTTACAATTGGCTGGCTTGACTGAAGTTGTTTAGGACTGGTTGAAAAAGTTAATTGAAGATTTTTTACCGCAGATGTTGGTGAAACCTGCACGTTGGCGAAGCCTGCGCGAAGCGCATAAGCAAATAAACGCAGATGGACGCAGATGTTTTTGCAAGAATGATTGTTTTTGACATAAGTTATTAGAGGCAGATATGGGATTTAAAAAATTTATAAGACTTGTACTGGTAGCTATTTTATTTACAGTTTCGATAAGTTTTTCCTCCAATTTTTCAACGTCATTATCCGCATTACAGATCCAGGATGTAACAACCAATAGCCAGCCCGATCAAATAAGTCAATCTGCAACTGCCCAAAAGACAGAACAGCAACTTTTAACAATTTATGAACCCATCCAAAATTTTGAGTGGGAGGGTACTTTTGTTAGTCCTCAAGGAATTGCTTACTTTGCTTCAGATACAGCTACGCCTGACTGGTTGTTATCTACTGATTCCGATGTGGAATTTGCACGGGCAAATAAAGACCGTCAAAAAGAAGCTAATGCTTTGTTTAAATTAGGTTTAGCTAATCATGCTATCGGTGGCTTTTTTGATAAGGCAATTAATTATTATAAGCAAAGTTTAGATATTGCTAAAGAAATTAGCGATCGCGATCTTGAAACAATGCTTTTAGGAAATATTGGACTTGCTTATGTTCAAGACGGGTTCTACTATATTGATCCCTTTGAATATCTAGAAGAATATTTGAATCTGACATCAAATAAAAGTTATTACTATAACGGCAGCGATCCCAAACTAGGCGGAATAGCACTAGGAAATTTAGGTAATGCTTATTATGGAGCAGAGTTATACGCTAAAGCAATTGAATTTCACCAAAAACGTTTGACTCTTGAGTGTGAGATTAAAAATCGTCAGGGTGAGGCGAAAGCATTAGGAGATATGGGCATGGTTTATCATGCTCTCGGTGAATATGACAAAGCCATTGATTATCAACAACAGCGTTTAGCTATCTCACGGGAAATTAAAGATCGTCGCGGAGAAGGGCAAGCTTTATCAAATTTAGGCATTGTTTACTATAGTTTAGGCGACTATAATAAAGCCATTGATTATCAACAACAATATTTAACTATTTCACAAGAACTCAAAAATCCTCTTTGGGAAGAACAAGCCCTGGGGAATTTGGGAGGTACTTATTATTTTATAGCAGATTATCCTAAAGCAATTGAGTTTTATGAAAAAGGTTTAGCAGTTGCATGGAAAATCCGCGAGTCTCAAATAGCAAATAAAATTAGAGCTAATTTAGGACTTGTATATTATCAGATTAAAAATTATAAAAAAGCCACTGAGTTATATGAGCAGGCTTTTTCATCTGCGTCTTCTAGTAACAGTCGTAGAGGGGAAGCCGTAGCACGGAATAATTTAGCAGCTACTAACCTCAAGTCTGGTAATGTGGCGGCATCAAAAACCAATTTATTTAAAGGTATTGAGCGATTAGAATCCCTCAGAGAAAGACTCAAAGATAATAACGCTTATAAAATATCAATTTTTGAAACACAAAATGCTCCATACATTAATTTACAAAAAATTATAGCTGACAATAAACAGCCTAATAATGCTTTAGAAATTTCTGAACGAGGTAGAGCAAGGGCATTTGTAGAGTTATTAGCTAAACGCTTAAATTATAAGCAACCAGACTTAGCTAACCTGAATCAACTAAAAGTTGAGCAGTTTAAACAAATCGCTAAACAGCAAAAGGCTACTCTTGTTGAATATTCGATAATTCTGGAAAATTTCAATGTGCAAAATCGCCTACAAACCCATGAATCAGAATTATTAATTTGGGTAATCAAACCCACAGGTGAAGTGGAATTGCGCCGTCAAGATTTAATACCATTATGGCAACAACAAAATATTTCTTTAGAAGACTTAGTTTTTAATAGCCGTAATGGAATTGGTGTTAGAGGTGTTCCGATTATTACGGTAAGTCGTAGACAGAGAGTTAAACCAAGAGGAGGAAATCCTACTCAAGGTTTACAGCAATTGCATAAATTATTGATTGAGCCGATCGCAGATTTATTACCCACCAATCCTAACGACCGTATTATCTTTATTCCTCAACGGCAATTATTCCTGGTTCCGTTTGCAGCATTGCAAGATGCTTCAGGTAAATATTTAATTGAAAAACACACTATTCTGATATCTCCTGCTATCCAGGTATTAGATTTAACTAACAAACAACGACAACGAATTACGAGTAGGGAAGCTTTAGTAGTCGGAAATCCTACTATGCCGAGTGTATCACCTGCGCCTGGGAAGCCACCGCAACAACTACCAAGTTTACCAGGTGCGGAAGAAGAAGCAAGTGCGATCGCAGCGATATTAAAAACCAAAGCGATTATCGGCAACAACGCCACCAAAGCCGCTATTGTTAAGCAACTTCCTTCTGCGCGAATAGTACATCTAGCAACGCATGGGTTATTAGATGATATTAGAGGAATAGGAAGTGCGATCGCATTAGCACCTTCTGGTAAAGATGACGGTTTACTTACTGCGGAACAAATTCTTGACTTAAAGCTGAATGCAGAATTAGTTGTATTAAGTGCTTGCGACACTGGTAGAGGAAGAATTACCGGAGATGGCGTAATTGGACTATCTCGCAGCATCATTAGTGCAGGTGTACCTAGTGTAATAGCATCGCTTTGGCAGGTTCCAGATGCCCCTACTGCCTCATTAATGACAACTTTTTATCAAAATTTACAAAAACCGTCAGATAAAGCCACAGCGCTCCGTCAAGCCATGCTAACCACAATGAAACAATATCCCGCGCCAAAAGATTGGGCAGCCTTCACACTTATCGGGGAAGCAGAATAACTATCTGCACAGTTGCTAAATTATTTTTAGCAGATACCCAAACTAAAAATAGCAGATGGAATCGAATTATTTACCCTATAAATATTCTATCAGCCGAGCTACTGAGCAAGATCTCTGACAATTTTATCAGACAACACTTCTCCGAAAAATCCCAATGATTCTACTGTTATTTATACTAATTCCCATCTTGCCACTAGGAATTACAGTAGGGTTACATGAGTGGGAAATCGGTCAGCGTGCTATGTTATACGAGTTGGGAAGGCGAACAGCAACACCAAGTTTTCAAGACTTACTGAAAATTATCTTTGTTGCCTTTGGTCAGACATTAATAGTAGCTGCACTAGGAGGAATATTATATTTTGCTATTTACCTATTCCTTCGATGGTCAATTAAACGGCAAATACGCCAACAACTACGCGAACTCGATTTGTGGGTAGCTAAATATCAAGATAAAATTATTGGAATAGCATCACTTCAAATTAAACGGAACCACTCAATCCTGCTCTTTGTCGATATCAATCCTGAGCATCGGAATCACGGAGTAGGGTCTTATTTGGTATGGAATAGTGTTAAAGATGCAAACAAGCCAATCTATCTAACTTGTCTACCTCAATTACAATCTTTCTATGACCGTTTAGGATTTGTTTCCATTGAAAATTCTCCTCCAGAATTGAAGCGACACCGCCTATATACTGTCATGGTATTGTTGGAAATGCCAACAATACCAACAGTACCCCAATCATCAGTATTGTCGCGGCGTTATGGCTATTCTATTCGTCCCCTTCATAATTTTACCAAGCGGTGGTTTGTTTATCAAAAGTTTTGGTCAAGAAAACTGTTTAGACAGTCTCGGATTTATATGTTAACGTTGATGTTAGTTTTTTTGACTCCTGTAATTGTTATTTGGGCGATCGCCGCCATTTTTAACATTACTTTTATAGGCACAGCTTTGAGCTTAATTATATTATCGACTCTAGGGTTGACTATTTTTAGTAGGTGGCAGGAATGGATTGTTGAATCGAGCGAGCGCCCGATTGCTTACGCTCATTTATCCAACCGTCCCAATTGCTCTATTCTGTATAGCTTGTATATAGACCCTCAATATCAGCGAGTAATAATTGCTCAAGCATTTCTGGAGTATTTTACTAGACGAATACAGTTACCTTTTTATGTTATTTGTAGACGTGAGGAAGTGAAATTTTTTAATCAACTCGAATTTGTCACCACTAATCAACAATTCTTACCTTTTGAATTAAAAATTCTTAGATTCGCTAATCAAGTTGTGCTGATGCTCTCAAATTAAATAGGTAAATTTAGTGATGTTGACTAGAATCATAACTCTATTAAGTGCAATTAAATTGTTTTTCAGCCTTTGGATAGTGGTTCCAGCACCTACATCTTTATTACTACTTTCAGGCTGTGGGGAAAAAAGCGGTTATAAGCTGTTGTGTTTCTAAATTTTATCTTTTAGAAAGAGAGGAGAGAGGGTAAGAGTGTTTGATAATTTCTCTTCTTTATTAAAAATGTGCAAGTTTATTTGCGCGTTAGCTTACTACATAGCTCTGACCTCAATCAAAGCACCCGTATCACCCTCGCTGTTATGCCAAACCTCTAAGCGTGGCACAACACTTATACGGTCATCAATTAGCACACCTGCGGACACCAAAGCATCTAAACAACTGCCGAGTATATTATCTAAATCACCTCGATGACTTCCGCGAACCTCAACTTTTACCACAGCTTTAGTTAAAGGTAATTTATGTGAATATTCTTGTTCCCACAATTGACGGCTAATTTCTACTTCTGCATGATTTCGCCATTGTCGATATCGTGGAGGTAAAAACGTCCCCTTTGATGTTACGCGCGGTCTAGCTTTTGGAACCACAACACCTGGAACAAAAAAGGTCAGAGTTGCTGGGGTAGTTGCACTTAAATAATTAGTTGTAATTGTCGGCACTGATTCTGTAAAATTAGGAATTTGCTCAAATTCAATATTGTTTTCAGTAGCTTCTGTTTCAGTAATTAAATCTGGGATAGAAGTAATTTTTTGTTCAGAAATAATTACAGCTACATTAGCAATACTACTCAGATTTTCTGGAATTTCTTCTTTAGTCTGCTCTCCTACTTCCGTTGCAACATTAGTTACCTTAACTGGTTTTGTTACACTAGGCAAATTACGAGCAATTTGTATATAGGTTTGTACTGTTCGCTCTGTAAGCGTACAATTATTCACCAGCCAAGAATGCCATTCTTCTGTTGACAATTGCTCCATTGCTTCGATTAACCATTCTCCAGCATTACGTGCGTGTAGCAGCGCCGTCGTTGGCGATGCAATACACTGTTCGTGTTCGCTATTAATTAGCGCCGCTAGCAACTCATTCATACAGCTTATAAATATCAAATTAAGGGGAAATGCTGTTAAGCTAAAGTCTACTGCTATACTAACTAAACTTGCATACACAAGCTTTGATATTTGAGCTTATTTGTGATCTTTGATATTATTTTGTAAGGGTTCACTTTAAGTAGAATTAAGGGCATATCTAGGCAGAGATTTTCCCATGATGAGCAAGCGATGAAAGAAGATTTTGCAAAAATTATCAATTCTTTAGTATACGAACTTTATTTGCCTGAAGAATTGCACCACAGCAAAATCTACTTGAGGCGTTATTTATTATAAGAAAAATTACCCTCATTAGAAAAAATCAAAGATAACAAAATACAATCTCTGCAACAAATTTTTAATAAACTCTTTAACAAAGATCATCCTATTGCGGAAAATATGCTTTTATTAGATAGCCTCGAAGCTATTCGCATCATTGAGGGGAAAAAATAAAAAAGTTGTATAAGGGTATGAAATTCCGTTTACTCAGCATTGTTACGAGTATGTACCGCCAAGAGATTTGGGGGAACTAGACAGAGAGATTAGGGAGTTAGAAGATAAGATCCGGGGAATAGTAGAGGAAGTGATTTAAAATAGTTATGGTTTGTGCCTGATAAAGGCAATCAAATCAATTTATAAAAATGAAAAAAAATAGTATGTCTGTTGTAAAACGTCAGCAAATTTTTGAAGTTATCAATACTTTACCGGATGATTTAATTATTGAGTTAGCCGAATTTATTGACTATTTACAATATAAATCAGCTAAGGAAAACAAAAATGAAAAAAACGACAGTATTGAAGAATTTGACCGATTAGCAGATCAATTAGTGGATGAGTATGAAAAAATAGCTGGTGATATTCCACCACTTTCTGATTATGCGGTTAGTCGGGCTGGTATTTATGAGGATCATGCCTAATTATGACCTATCTCGTAGATACAAATATTCTGTTACGATTTGTGATGCGATCGCATCCTTTACATACAAGTGTACGGGCTGCTATACGCAAGCTGAAACAGGAAAATAATATATTGTATGTAACATCTCAAAATTGTGTTGAGTTTTGGAATGTTGCCACTCGTCCTATTGATAGAAATGGCTTTGGGTTTACTCCTACTGAAGCTGAGGGATTTTTACGATTAATCGAGCGAATTTTTACAGTTTTGGCTGATAGTTCTACTGTTTATCTTACATGGCGATCGCTCGTTGTTAGGTTTAATGTTTCTGGGGTTCAAGTTCATGATGCTCGACTTGTAGCAGCAATGCAGACAAATAACATTACTCATATTTTGACATTCAATACCCGTGATTTTGTGCGCTATGCTAGCGATGGAATTATCGCAGTAGAGCCAGCAAATGTGTGAAATGCTTGCTTGCTTCTAGTCATAAAAAATCCTGTAGATGCTTGCATATTCACCTACAGGGTAAATTGTAGAACTTATAAAAAAGTTGTAGAACTTTTTTATCTAGTGTACGACTTTTTTATTTTTCCACAGAAAAACGAAAATTCTTGCGCTGAGTGGGTTCCAGAATTTGGTGTTTTACGTTTAATTATGCCCACCTACTTACTTGACTATGGAGTTGGCTAAAAACTGACTGTAACGGTGATAGTATCTGTATAATATCCAACGCTGGGATTTTGTCTAGCTGGAATGCTGCCAAAAATCGGCACATTCACACTGGTATTGCTACTTGGACTAACGGAAACGTGATGCGAGGTTCCGCCCGTACCATCGCCCCAAATTGTACTGTAGCTGGAGTCGAGAAAAAGATTATAGATAAGCGCATCACTTCCTTTAACCATCTGGCGCGGAGTATAAGAGTTAGCGTTGCCTCGGCTGAGATCGATTGTTACTGTGGTTGCACCTGTACATTGGTAACTAATACTGCCTAGAGTTGTTGTTGGGCTAGAGTTAAAAATATTGTAGGTACCGAAATTTACTCCGACAAGATTGTCGATAGAACAACTTTGAGCCTCAGCAGCAAGCGAATATAAAAAGGGAAAAAGAAAACAGGAAGTTAGCCAGAGAGATTTTAGTTGGTTGCTCACATCACGAGTATGTATTAGTACGCCTGCTGATTAATTTTTATTGTCCTCTCCCACAAGCCCCTCGTCTATCTCTGCCTTTGGCTGATTGGGTGGAATCGTACAGCGCAATGTATCTAGATTAACAAACTGCTGCTGGCTTTCTGGAATATTAACTTCAAATTGACATATACCGTTTGGGTATTGCACTTTAGCGGCATAGCGCCCAGTCGGAAGATTTTCCAGATAAAATTCGCCTTTGTCGCCGAGTGGTGAAGATGCCTGTGTGCCATTACCTGTTAACAGCAATTCACCATAGGCAGGGGTTACTTCTTTGCCATCAGCTTCTACGACGAGCAGAAAACCTGTAAAATTCTGGAGACGTTGCACTGGAAAGTTAACTACTATACCGCCTCGAAGCCCAGGGGCAACTAATCTTTCGGTAGCATCAACTCTATATCCTACAGGAATATCTTCATCGGCAATGCTTAAGCTGTAAAACGAGAATAGTTAGTTAAACTGGTGCTCACTAAACTTATTGATTTTCGGTTAAATTTATTGTTCCGACTAAAAATAGTTATTTAAACTGGCATATAGTCTCACTCTATCAACCTAACATACTTAGGAGAATAAATAATTAAACTGAATTTTAGCTTTAACCAATCAAGCACCATCGCTGTTATTGATTCTTCATTCTTTAGCTTAATGGGTTGAGAGGTTCCAAAGCCGATGCGATCGCCTCTTTCACCTGCGGAACTATTAATAATTCTGGGCGTAGATTTGCTCGGCGTATCAGTTGCCACTCTTGCGGATATATATTTTCTTGTTGAAAATATTCTCTTGCCCGGTTAATTCGCCGCACTGCAAACTGTTCGCGAGTTTCAACTACCTCAGATAAAACTTTTGCTGTTAGAGGCAGCTTATTAAGGTGCTTTTGGATATTGTCTAGTTGACCAATATCTCTAGCGATCGCAGCTACTGTTATTTGTATAGGTTTTCCAGCACTATTCTTCAACCTTTCAGCAGATAATTTTGCGGCTTCTGACCATTCGCGATCGCGACTATCCCAATCTACACGAGGCGGAATTAATGCTTTTTTACGTGGCGGCATATTTGCCTTGAGCCATATGCGATCATTCTTGTACAGCCACATATAAACGCGGGGTAACTGACTTCGTAACTCCTTACCCCCAGCTTGAGGATTTTCTTGTTTGAGAGTCAACCATGCCATTCGGTTATTGTTTAAATCATTTTTTTGTGCTGGAAAAGTTTTTGTATTCAAAGGCGGATTGACTGGATGGTATGTAGGCCGAGAAGTAGGGCGAGGGAAATTTAATTGCAGGCGATTAGCATGTAGCTTAACAGTACGAGGGTCAACTTCAAGAAGACGTGCGATTGCCCGCAGGCTAAATTTTGTATCTGCCCACAATTCTCGTAAAGCCGATTCCCACACTAAGCCATAGCATTCTACTTTGCTGTAACGATAGCTATCCTCGCTAGAGCGATCAGAGCCAATCCGAGAATAGGCAAAGCCACAACTACAGCTAAAAGTACCAATAGGATTGCCATTCTCTTTGCTGTAGGATAAGCGATATTGCTTGATGCTTTTTTTACGGAAGCGATCGCAAACTGGATTTAGACAAGGCCAAGGCGGGTTACCAAAAGGTTTAAACTCTCCAGTTAGCTTGAAAAATGTTTCGGTAGTATGGTCTAAGAACTGAATCAGCAGCAGATGGTGCAGTGGATGTTGTGCGCTTTTAGGAGAACGAACGAGTCGGAATAACCAATTATGTTCACTTTTGCGATCAATTTCACAGTGAAGCAACTTTAATGTACTAGCAGAGTAATAGTAATTGAAAGCATCCAGTAGCCTACTTACATTCACCCTGCCGCTATAGGTAGCCAAATCCCGTTCAGCTAGTAACCGCAGGTAACGGCAACGAAAAGAATCAATTCCTGGAGCTAACTCGCGCTGATTCAGCAGCCAAGCTGTATCTTGAGCAATCTTCAAAAGAATTCTATGACAAGGATTCGATAACTCTAAAAAGCGGGGTAAAGTTAGATAAATTGCTTGTTCTGCTGAGACAAATTCATGACGAGTTTTGCGATGTAATATCTGAGCGTTACTATTTTCTAGAAAAACAGAGTGAATAGGACAGACTTCAACACCGGGAACTTGATGAATACGATGCCAATAACATTCTCCAAACAGATTTTTATCTTCATCTACACATACAGGACAAAACCGCAGGCACTTTGGGGAAGGAATGCTGTTAGCCATCAATCCTAAACGTGCAGAAACCAAAACTTTGCTAGTCTTTCCCATATCCTTTCGCAAACGCTGCATTCGTTCAGAAGGATGAAATGGGCTGTAAAAAGGTAAGAGTGTATGGTTATCAATTAGTTGCTCAACGCTATAACTATGACCAATAGGTAAAGCTGCAATAAGACTATTGAGATGAGATGGCAAATTAACTACTGCTAAAGCAGTATTAGTCCCAAATAATTCTTTTACTATAAGTTTCTTATCTGGATACTGCGTCAAATTTGAGTATCTTGCACAGATGCTGTAAAGCAGTTCATCTGGATATGGATCGGAGAAAAAACCAATCATATAAAACTAAAAGTTTTAGATAATTTCCAAAGACCTAAGCGCCTCTTCAATTGCAGTGCTAACTTCTGGCTTCACAGCCATATTTCGATTTACACTGGCTCTTAATAACAACTTAGTTCGAGTAGGATTAATTCCCTCAGTACGAAAGCAGTCTGCTGCCCACCATATTCGTCGAATAACAAACTGCTCTTGAGCCTCAACTACCTCCGTGATCGCCTGAGCAGTTAGCGGCAATTTATGAAGCTGTTGCTGAAGTAGTGTTTTTTGCCCTATATCTCGACCAATAGAAGAGACCGTTATGTGTAAAGGACGTCCAGAAACTTTCTTTAGCCGTTCAGCAGAAAGTTTAACTTCTCTAACAAGTTGGCAATCCCTTTCTGCCCAATTAACGCCATAAGAAGAAGGTAATTTCTTTGCCTTACGAACTGGTAACTGCTTCTCTAGCCATTCCAAGTCATTTCTACGTAACCATGTATAAACCCGCCTAAAATCATGTTGCAATTGTCTCCGTCCTTTTTCAGGATAAGTTTTCCGAATTTCTAGCCACTCTTCTCGATAAGATTCTATTTTCTGAAGTGATGTTTGTTTACCTTGAGACTCTTGTAGCGGCGATACGAGTAGGTTAGTCATCCTGGCAGTAGGGCCTGGTCGTGGAAAACACAGGTTTAAACGTACAGCTTGCTTTTGCACAGTGCGCCAATCAAAGCCAAGTTTTTCCGCCACTTCAGTCATGCTAAGAGTTGGATCTTCCCAAAGTGTCTTTAATACATTGTCCCAAATTGCTCCATATAACTTCACTCGACTAATTCGGAATTGGTCTTCTGGAGTTTTATCTGACCCTTTTCGTTGATAAGTAAACTGACAATAAGGACAGGTAAAGACTCCTAAAGGGTTACCATTATGGGAATCGTGGTGAATCCAATGTTCCGTAATAACAGGTTGGTGGAAGTAGTCACAAATTGGATTCAAACAAAGCCATTTCCCTTGACCAAAGGGCTGACTTTCTTCAGAAAGGTGAAAAAATTCTTCAGCAGTGAAGCCCAAAAAATCAATCAACAACAGGTGGCGTAAAGGATGTTGAACACCTTTCTTATTACGCACTAGGCGGACTAGCCAATTTTGCTCATTTTGCTCATCTAACTCTGATTGCAAATTCTGTAAAAGCTCAGTTGGATAGCAATTTTTGAATGTTTT
Source organism: Oculatellaceae cyanobacterium (assembly GCA_036702875.1). Classification (GTDB taxonomy): domain Bacteria; phylum Cyanobacteriota; class Cyanobacteriia; order Cyanobacteriales; family PCC-9333; genus Crinalium. The sequence continues at coordinate 102,958 of DATNQB010000076.1, forward strand.
TACAAGTTGCTGCAAACGGATTATTCCGCTGTAAGTAGCTAAACCTTTTTCTGCTAATAAAGATTGGTAACGTTTTCTGACTTTTTCTAGCTCTGAAATTATACTTGTTTTGCTAAGTAACCACTGTACGTTTTTAGCAAAGTTTAGAAGCAATTGCTCAGATGATTTGGAACAATTGATTGAAAGAATAGCTCCTGTGTTAGAAATTACTTGGTCAGCAGCAATAAATTTCTGATTATTTTCTCTGTACCTTGCCCTAACATGGCTATTGTGCAAAATAGCACAATGATTTGGACATATTTCTACACCTGGTACTTGATGTAAACGATGCCAATAAGCTTCTCCAAACTGGTTTCTATCTTCTTGGACACAAACAGGGCAAAATTTCAACCAATCGGGCTGTTTTACCCTACTAGCCATAATTCCTGCACGTCTGTGAATTACTGAAATTTCCGTACCTTTCATGTCTTCCCTTAAAAGGGTTTGGCGTGCCTGTGGTAAAAAGGGAAGATAGAAAGGTAGCAAAGTATGCTCATCAATCAAGCGATCAATAGTATAACAATGGCCTGGAGGTAAAATTTTAATTAAGTAACTCAAACGATTGGGTAAATCAATAGAAGCGATCGCACTACCTGAACCAAATAATTCTTGTATAGTTGCTGCGTTGTTGGGATATCTAACTCGGTCTTGATATCGAGCACAAACACTGTAAAGTATTTCATCAGGATATGGATCGGGAAAAAAACTAATCATCTAACAATCTCTGCTAAAAGATATTCAATAGAAGGGCGAATATAATTTCCGTTTTTTAGTGCTTCATAAGCTGCAATTTTGTTTTTTGCTCCCTGTTCTACTACTGCGAGCAACCCCTCCGGTTTTGCAACATATTTACGGGATTTTCTTGCTTTTTTATCCTTAGTTATAACATCAGCAATTAAATCGCTTTGTGTTTTAATATCATCTGATTTAGAAGTTGAACAAGAAGTACTCTCTTGAACTTGCTCGTTCTCTAAATTTTTTTTAACCAACAAAGATGAACTTAGTTTGCCTGTAACCACTATTTTTTTTTGAGCCTGCTGAATATAAGCAGTAATGTCAATAGGATAAACGTCTTCTACGCTTTGGAGAAGTCTGTGATCTTTAGTTCTTAAAGCTGATAAAATTGGTTGCGCTAAACGCAAACTATCTGTTGCTACTGACCGAATAATACTCTCAGTAATTGCCTCTTTTCCTGTAGAGATTGCTCTTACTTGAGCTAACAAATACACTTTGACAGCAAAATCAGTAATTCCTTGAGTAACTTCATAAAGAGCATGGCAGAGTTCAGGTGTGAGAGGACAAGATTTACGAACGTACTGGTATCGCCACAATGATTCAACAAACAACTCCCATACATCGTCCTCCTCCATCCTGTCCCATACCAAATCTCCCTGTCCGCTACCTCGACGAGTTTGACGAAATTCACCACTCAAAATTGGCATGGCTTTGTATGTACCGACCAAAACCACTGGAATTCCAATAGTATTGACTAATTGCACAAAAAAATTGAGCATTTTCTGGGAACCACCACTTTTGGATTCACTCAAATGCTGAATTTCGTCAATGACCAAAACCCCGATACAGTGCAGGGAAGCTACACGCGCCATAGCTGGAATTAGCTGATCGACAGTCCGATAACCTCTGGCATAGTTTTTAGAGTATTCTGTGTCTAAAAGATCATCAACAGCTTGGAAAAAATTAAGGCAAAGACCTTTAATAGAACCATCATGAGGACACTCTAAATTCAGCCAAACAATTTGCATGAAAGTAAAATTTTGATTGCCATAGTAACTGTGGATAATTACTTGAGGATAAAGAGAAAGAATTGCCCGAATAGCAGTAGTTTTACCTATGCCACTAATACCAATAATGGTAAAACCTGTAGCTGTTGAATTAGAATTGTTTTGATGCGTTTCAACAGAACCTAAAGCATCTAATTGCTTGTTGAAGTTTCTTCTAAATTGTGGATCGAGTGGATTTCTAGATCTATATCCAGCTCTAATCATGCGTGAAAACCGTTGTTCTAAATCTAAGTGAATGGGAAGCGGCTCAACAAATTGCTGAATGTTTTGTACTAAATGTAAACGTAGATGATTTGGTAATTGGCGGTCCTCATCTTCATATTCAGGATAATCTGCTAAGAACATTGCTGCCTGTTCCTCAGAATAGATGGGAGGTAAAGCTTCAATAAGAGGATTCTTGCGATAAATAGATAGTTGGGGATCGCGGTAATCTGCTGGTACAACTTTCCCCTTAAAAGCTAAAAGTGATGGTGTAATCTTATCTGTCATTTTTCCACTTTTTCTCCCGCAGTTGGCGTAATTTGTTAGTAGGTTGAGGCGGCGCTACATAAGCGTCGTTTTCATCTTCAGGCTGGGGTGTAGGCGCAATAGGAATAACTTGTCCAGGTTGAGGAGGAAGTTCTTGCTGTCCGAGCTTCCAAACTCCAGCATCCCGTTCCTGCTCACGTTCAAATTTTCTGTTCTCTCGGATGTCTTGAAGGCGCGATCGCTTACTTTGACCAGTCTGAGCTTTCTTAGTTTGTTCGGTAGCTTCCGAAACAATTTGTTCTACTTGAGCATCAAGGGTAGCTTTTGATTGTTGTAGGCGGCTTTGAGCTATTTCCTGAGCTTGTTTTTGTCCCTCAAAATAATCGATGACTTCATGCCAATCGCGTCCTTTTAATCTCCGATCAGCTTCAGTTAGTTCGCAAACTTCTAGTTGTTTACTGTTGTCTAGACGCAGATATATAGTGTCAAGGAATCGAGGATCGTAAGCAACAGCAACTTTCCATCTTCCCTTTGCTCTTGCTTTGACAAACCATTGTTCTCGCACAGCCTGTCCGCAGGTGTAGTACAACCCTTTATAAAGGATTCCACGAGGAGTAACAGAAGCGTCTGCCCCTGGTAGGAGATTTAAACGAACAGTATCTGGGGGTATGTGGCGAAGATGACCGCCTCGGTTTTGAATACCCCAGTGCCATAAATCGACTGGATAGGGTTCAACATGGCCTTGGATCATAAATTCATCCTTGCGATACCAGTTCATCCGATGGTTTTTGTTGTGGTCTAGAATGCATAAGATCATCAACTTGCGGAATTGGTGCAAATCTAGAACAGCATCAAGACGATAGTCTTTCTCTCCCCTTTCACGAATGTGGGTCACTGCTCCCGGCATCCAATGAATTACCTTGTCATTAATTAGGCGAAAATTTCGCTCAACAATTCCTTTCCAATCCGCTCGATAGGGAGGTGTGTTGGACACCTGGATATTAAGAGCATTAACTAAGTTGTCAGCGTTATAACCCTCTAGTTCACCTCTATCCGCCAAAATCGCTTCTGGAAGATGATGGCAAGGCCAATCTTCTGCATCAATTTCAATTCCGTATTCTTGGCAAAAAGCAACTTTATCTATACAGGCATTCTCTAAAGCCAGCATTGCCCCTAACCAACTTGGTCCTTCTAGGCTAACGCTGAATCCTGTAATTACTCGGCTAAAAGTGTCGATAATTATATAAATTACAGGGCGACCAATAATACGATGGCGATCAAGAGAACTGACAAGGTATATATCACCTACAGTTGCATCGATTTGATAAATTGAGCCTGGGCCAAAAGCCATTTGGGTAGAATCCCCAAGGACAGCCCGATGGCGCAGATTAAAGCCACGCTGACCTTGACGAGCGATTTTTTCCTGGCTAATATCTCGCTCTTTCTCATACCAATAACGGAATTGAGCGAATGTGGGTAATTCACTAGCAGGAGGTAAAATAGGAACGAATGCTTCTCCTCGCTGTTCATAGCCTTTATGGAAGAAACGTTTTAAAGTTTGCTGGTAAGCTTCTGTGAGGGTGCTTCCCTCCTGGGTTTCATAAAATGCTTTGATGCCGCGCTGAAATTTACGCTTAATTTCCTTATCTACATTGATCCCTATTGTCGCCTTGGTTGCTTTTGAAACTTTACTGGGACGACCTCGCTTGCGCCCATTACTTTGACGTTCTTTCCCTCTACCACCGCGTCTATCAAATAGAGGCAGCAGCGCATTTTTTGTTTGCCCTCCCTGCCAGTAACGTCGAAGATAACTATATATTGTTGCCTTAGTACGTCCTGTACGCTTAACTGTTGCCTCCACTAGAGGGCCGCGATCGCGTGGCTCAAATACATTCTCACTTTCAACAATTGGACGAATTACTTCCCAAGCATCATCTCTATACTGACGGTAATGTTCAGGAATTGTATTTTCAGGGCGTAGCAGTTCTGAATATGGATCAACTTCTAGAAGACGAACATCGTGGTTAGCGATCGCATTTTCCAAGTTTTTACACTTTTGCAATTTTGGCAGAGCTTGTGGATTGTTAATTTCAATCGTTATGACATCCGTAATAGAAGGATCAATCCACAATATTCTTTCAATGTGAGCTTCAGCTTGCTCGTCGTACCATTCCAGCAGTATATTAACGTAGAGGTTCATCTAGTACCTCCTGCCTCGTAATAAGATTCGATAGCTGGTTTAGCTAAGAGGTGTAAAATTTCACTAGGTTGAATTGGTTGGTTAAGGTCAACTAGCCATTGGCGGTTAGCGATTAAGTGACGAACTACCGACAAGCTAGTACCAGGATTTAAACCTAGTTGAATATCACACTCAGAAGTAATATCCGATAAAGGTGCGTGATACTTGAATATACTCAAATTGAGTGCCCTGGCGATCCGCTCTATGTCATTCTTCGATAAGGGTGAAAGGTCTTCAACACTAAACCGAGGGTGTAGCCAAGCTACATTTTTAGCTAAAATTTTGGGAATTTCTCGTTCAGTGACAATTCCCCAGTCAATACTTCTTTCCTGCCAATAGCAGCGTTCAATCTCTAGCTTTTCTAAAGTTCGCTGTGATTGTAATTCTTGGGCAGGTTTAATAGTTCGAGCTTGCTCAATTGTCCCTATTTTCTGGCGAACTGTAATCAGAAAATCAGTCGTCATCACTATAGGTTCTTGAGTTTTTGGATCTTTGGGGTGACTGATGCCTAAATGTTCGGCGATTAGCAATGTTTCTTCCAAAGGGAGGAGTGGGTACTGCTCTCGGATATCATGCACAGCTAGCGACCACTCCAGAATATAGAAGTAGTCGAGTTCCAGGTTGCTCATCAGATGGTGAACTCTTTGAGTTTTCCATCCTTTTTTTCTGGTCGCCAAACCTTGAGAAGGAACATCCTGAATTGATAGCCAGGGAATATAGTCCTTGCCTCGACCTTGCCCGCGATCTTCCCTAAGCCATTTCTCAATGGTTTTCTCGGTGGTGGTTCGCTTACGTTTAGCCATACCAACCTCCTTATTTCCTACTGCAAATATAACATACGTCTGTTTGTTTTAAATAACATACAGAAATGAATATGGGAAGATCGATGTAGATAAAACAAGTAGCTGTATAAAACTAAAGTCAATTCACAGCTCTTACATACGGGAAAAAGAAAACCCAGATGTAGTGAGGCTCTCTGGGAAAGTAAAGTATGAGTTCATTTCTTAATTTGGTTTTTGGTGTTATTAGAGGAATCCAAGACCGACGAGAGTTCTACATAACTCGTTGTCAAGTCGGGGTAATTGTGAAAATTTTTACTTTTGATGAAAAATTAATTTCTGATGAAATGAAAACGCAGTCTACTCCGGACGTAGCTAAATTGTCAGATGACGCTCGATATGTCATAGGTAACCCTATTCATCAGGCACTTGCCCCAATTACGGCTTTTATTGATGGTGATTTAATATATGAACCTATAGATGAAACAACAGGTCATCAAGATATAGGCAAGTTAACTGTTTCAGCAGATGTTGCTTTAATTGCTCCAGAAGGCCAACGTCGTCTTTGTGCCATTGAACTTGCTCTTCAAGACCGACCAGAACTTGAGGAAAGTTACATTCCAGTAATCTTATATCAAAAGACTCACAGGAAGCGCCTCGAACAAGTTGATCTTCTATCCACGCATATCATTTCAGCTCAGCAAAATTTTAGTGACCGGGATCGTCCCAGAATTATCGCCAAGGCTGTGATGGCTCGAGTTAAAGTTTTTCAAAATCTAACTGATACTGAACGTAGTAGCTTGCCAATGCGATCCCAAAAGTTATTTACACTTAGCGCGATCGAGAATGCAACTCAGGCACTTCTTACTGAGCATGAAGATTATGAGTTAAAAGATCAAATCCAGCTGGCAATTCATTACTGGAATATAGTTTATGCCAACATTCCTGATTGGAATAAAGTTCTACAGGGTAAGATAAGCTCAGGGATAATTCGTCGCGATTACGTCCACAGTCATGCAGTCACATTAGCCGCATTAGGACATTTGGGCGCATCATTAATTTCTATATATCCGCGAAGGTGGCAAGCACAATTAAAAAACTTAGAGAAGATTGATTGGTCTCGTAAAAATCCAGAGTGGCAACATCGAATTATAGATAAAGGCCGGATTTCTAAATCTCGTAATAGTGTAATTTTGATGACTATCTATTTCAAAAAAATTTTGGGGTTACCCTTAGCTCCTGATGAGGAGCATTTGGAAATAACTAGCTTTTCAAAAAACAAAATTTTACCTAATGCATAGCTTTGAAACTAATTTAATACCTTGTAGCTTTAGCTAGCACATTAATATAGCTTTTACTTAGGTTAATTTTTATCCAACGGTATCAGTGCATATCGGAAGCACAAATTACTTCATTTGCTGTTCTATTGTTAACTCATTTCCTTAAGGATACTTTAATATTACGGAATGAAGCTGATACCACAGGACTTACGCAAAGCCTCTATCTGTAGGGTGCGTTACGCTAAAATAACGCACTCTACCCACTATATATGGCGTAACTGCGTAATTCCTGTACCAGAAATAATTTGATTGAGCGTACTTCAGAGGTAGCAGGATAAAACTTAAAAATATCGAAAGCAGATAGAAATAAAAAGCATTAAGGATGGATCTGATGCACAAAATTGGAAACACTAATACTCAAACTAGAAGAAGCGCTCACTATTACTAACCATGGCAACATACGAAGATTGGAACCGGGCATTAGCTTCTTACTTTATCAGTGGAATCTCACGCAGTACAAAAATATACCTGAGCGTTGATGACGACATACTGGAGCGTATTGGTCAAGATTTTGGCTTGACGCTGACCGCAGACAACTGGGGTGATGATTTTTGTGTTGCTGTGAGGAAACAAGTCATCAATGACGGACAAGTTAATTTAGCCCCCATACAAAAGCATGATTCTGATGGTTTACCTAAAAGTGTTGCCTTTCTCGGTGCAACAGTTTTGGCTGCCTATCAAATGGCAGATGAAGAAAAAATCTCTGAACTCAACTACTTTAGAAGATTAAGGGAATTGTTAGGTCTGTCTGGTTCTGGTCGCCCAGCAGGAATGAAATCTGGCAAGACCGCAGAAGAACCGCTATGGGAAAATTGGAATCTATGGCTGATGCAGCATAGGTTCCTACCTTCAGCACACCAAGGGCGTGGCGGCTCAACTACCTATATTAATTACCCAATTTCGCAATCTCTACTCCGACGTGCTGACAAAGAAAGACTGCAACGGTTGTTTGACGATCAGCAATGGACAGCACAATGGGATGCTATGATTTTATTTGCTCATGTTCGACTTCAGGCACAGGGACTCTCCAGACATCTGCAAGAGTTGCTAACTGATAATAGGCAACGCTATGAAGCTGTTGCCGAAGCGATTCACGAAGTTTATTTACAGTGGCAAGATGATGGAAAGCCAGGAGCACTCAAGGTAGGAGTACGCACATTCGTTCGTCACATCTTCGCCGGACTTTATCGCACTGAAGACCCATTTAAGGGGACGGTTGATTACTATCTCTACCCAAAGCAGGTGCGCGGGCGGAAGTTAGAATCAGTACAAGTTCAGTACAAAGACAGTGTTTACCAACTAAGCGATGAACGCCCTGGATGGTATTTTCCTCTAGATTGTGCAATCAGTGCAACTGAATTAGCTCGCGGTGCTAGATACCAGATTACGTGCCCAGCCGATCTTGATTTCCTAATTTTACCTGCTCGTGACTTCTGGATACTAATTCCAGATCCCGATAACCCTGATGCAGGAGCTTATGCGTCTTGGGGACAACCATCACTTGGCTCTCAGTTTATCCTGCTTTGTAAAAAAGAGCTACTTCCAGATCTCGACCGCTTGCGAGATGAGCATTTACTACAGTGGAATGGAGAACCACAGCCAGTTTTTAATCATTCCAGCTGGGTAGAACTTCACCAATGTATGGTTATCTCTCAAGCTTGGGATGGAATCTTCATCAACAATCAAGGACTTAAAGATGCTTTGCAACCCAGTGTCCGCTTATCAATTAGCTTTTCTGGTGGGTTGCGCGTTCCTCAGCTAGGTGCGTGGCTAGTGGGTTACAGTCCTCAAGTAACTGTATTTAGTTTTTCTCCAAAAGTTCAATTAAAAATTACTAGATTATCGAATAATTTCCAAATATTAGATAGGGCGGTGGATACAAATACTACCATTTCACTAGACTTCCCTAGCCAGGATGATTACCTTGTAGAGGCGACTTTTGGAAGTGAATTAAGCCAGTGTTTTGTCAAAATTATTGATTGGAGTTTGCTGCCTATAGAACAACCATCAGGTTATGAAGAATTGCCCATTTGTTCTGGGCATCATATTTGTGGCAGTCTCATTAAATCAGTTTTGATCGCTATTCCAAGCTAGGTGCAGAATGCAAAAGGTACAGCGCTGGTATAAAGGATTCTACTATAAAGGCAATCCAAAAGAACTTGTCAAGCAAATTTCCAAGCAAGTGCAAGATAACAATCTTGGTAAATTTATACCCCTTTTACGAGTAGAGAAGGGAGCAAAACCACGCAAACAGTTCTATTTTTTTCTAGCAGTTGAAGGGAGACAGAACGGAGAGATGCCAACTGAAGTTCAATCAACTCTATTGAATCTTTCGTTTTTTCAGTATCCCATAAAAGGTAGCCCCGCCTTCAATTACGAAGAAATAAAGCCTATGGTTGGTGTTGCCCATGATATTTATGATTACACCAATCCTATTCCTTATCAGCCTGTACAAGAAATAGGCTATGATAACCCATTTGATTTGATAAATCTGCCGTCTATTAATTACTTATCACCGGATATTGAATTTTTTTCCCATCGCTACGAACAACTTTTATACTGGCTATCTGCTCTTGGCGGCGGCACTTGGGAATCATTCAAAAAAGCCTGTGTTGCTCTGAAACTTGAAGAACCAAAACGCATTTTACGGCGGCTGAAATTGCTGGGGCATATTGAGTCTTCGTCTGACGGTTCGCGGTGGTCGGTTGCTCCTACTGCTCTTGTAAAAGTTAGGCCGGAATCTAACTCTCAAGAGTATATATTATGCGGTCAACGTAGCTTAAGTTTAATTAATGAACTGAAAAAATATGCACAGGTAGATGTAAGAAAGCAACCGATAGGAGAGGCTCCACCTTGTATATGTGTTCGCACAAATAATCCCGAACAAATCTTCGAGCTAATTAAACAAATAGGTACTCAATTTGCGATCGCCAACGTGGGTGAAATATCGCTACAACTAGCTAACATCCTACCAGACTTGGTAACTTGGAAGCACAACCTTAGAAACTTACCAGGAATTGTACCAAGTTTATATGAATGGCAATATTTTGACTGTAATGTTAATGACTTCATTAGCTGCATCTCCCCCATAGAGACAGGTATGTACCGAATGCAGTCGCAGAAAACTGGTTATAAGTACACAATTTTTTATGATAAAGAGAGCGATCGCTTCTTACAAGGGGACTGGTACGGTTTGCGATATCTAGCATTGCAGCACAATAACCAAGACTGTATTGCACGTTATGACAGAGCTACGAAACGTTTAGCAATACCTTTGTCCCAAAGATGTCCTGAAATTTACGAACGCGCCTTAGTCTTAGCCTCTGGACTGCTCCCAACCTATAAAGAGCCTTGCTTAATTTATGAAAATGTGGCTCTAGAGCTAGCAAATCTGTTGAGTGATAAACTTAATTTTAAATGCTCGGAGGCACCTACTTGTGCATGATTTAGTTGGGGCATATCAAAGACTCGATCGCATTTATCAACTCTACATAAAAAGTGCTTTTCCTCTACGTTATCGAGCATTAGCAGATGAACGCGATCGCCTCCTTATGAAACCAGGTATATTGAGTCAGCCTCCCTTAATTGAACCAGTACCGATTTACCAATCCTCGCACAGGGATTTATCAGCCGCCGCTAATGAATTGCGCTCCGAATATTATGATTTAGCACAACTAGGGCAAATGCTCTTTGATCCAGGAGTCGAGCTTTATCAGCACCAGTGGGAAAGTTTGCAAGCAGTTGTGAGCAATCGCCGAGATCGAGATATCGTTGTCACTACTGGTACTGGTTCTGGTAAAACTGAGTGTTTCCTGCTACCACTCATAGCACAGTTAGCAAGGGAATCCCAAACTTGGGCAGCTACTCCTCAACCGCCAAACAACCATCGTTGGTGGGATACAAATGTAAATCCTAATGGCGATCGCGTATCGCAATGGGCGCACGCCCCCCGCACCAAAGCCCTCCGAGCCTTGATTCTCTACCCTTTGAATGCCCTAGTTGAAGACCAATTGCGACGGCTGAGAAAAGCACTAGAAGCACCATCAGTCCACCAATGGTTAAATCAAAACAGAGGCGGAAACCGAATTACCTTTGGACGCTACACCGGACAAACACCAGTTTCAGGCATACAGAAAGACGATAGTATCAGACGACTGAAAAATGAATTAAGGGAACTCGAACAGCAGCGACAGCAAGTAGATACGGTTATCCAAAATAATCCGTCTCTGCTTCAGGATATGCCCGATTTGCCTTACTATTTCCCGCGACTTGATGGTGGTGAAATGTGGTCTCGGTGGGATATGCAAGAGAGTCCGCCAGATATTTTAATTACCAACTACTCAATGCTCAACATTATGATGATGCGGAGTATCGAGGATAATATTTTTGATGCTACTCGTAACTGGCTGGCTGACAATTCCGAAAATCAGTTTTTCCTAATTATTGACGAACTGCACGCTTATCGCGGCACGCCGGGGACAGAAGTGGCTTATATTTTGCGGTTGCTGTATTCGCGTCTGGGATTAACACCAAATTCACCGCAGTTAAGGATTTTGACAACTACAGCCAGTCTCGAACCAAATCAACAAGGTAGAGACTTTCTGCGACAATTTTTTGGGCGAGACAATTTTGAATTTATCTCTGGTCAACAAACACCCCCCACTTCAGAACCGCGATTCAATTTTTCTGCGTATCAAAGTGCATTTGCTCAGTTCGCCCAGGCAGTGCAGGCAGATCCATTCCAGCCAATGCAACCGCCCGAAGCAAACTCGAATCAGGTGAGGAATGCAATATCTGATTTGGCTTTACAACTGGGGCAGCCTGCCACATCTGGGTTAAGTGCAGAGCAACATTTAGGAGAAGCTTTAGCTACTTTAGGTAGTGCTACCAATAACCCACAATACAATGTTGTAGCCAATGCCTTACAAGATGCTTGCCAAGCAGTCAATGGCAGCGTTCGTGCAACCAATGTGCAAGATTTGGACGATCAACTTTTTCCAGGTGCTAGGGGTAGCAATTTTGTATCTAATGCCATGCGGGGACTGCTATTAGCAGTGGGAATGTCTCAACGAGCAGGGCGATCGCCCCAACCTGTGCGCGGTCATTTATTCTTCCAGAACCTACAAAACCTTTGGGTCTGCTGCAATCCTGCTTGTACTCACTCAGCCGTAAATCCTCAACGTCGCCAAAGCGATCCTACTCCGCCAACCGTTGGTGCTATCTATGCTACCCACAGCTTAACTTGTTCTTCCCCTTCATGTGGCTCCCGCGTTCTTGACTTGCTGGTGTGTGAAGTCTGTGGAGATGTGTTTCTTGGTGGCTACAAAACAACTCGCAGGATGGGCACTGCCAACGTCGATATTTTGACACCAGATCAGCCTAATTTAGAGGGAATTCCTGACGTGGTAATTCTCAACCAAAGTTATCAGAACTACGGGGTATTTTGGCCTTTGCCCAACGAGACACCAGCTTGGAATACCCAACCTCAAGAGCCAGAATGGACACATGAAAAGATTAAACGAAAATGGGTTCGAGCTAAGCTTAACCGAGTTACAGGTGAAGTTAGACAACACAGCACCCCACCACAAGCAAATGAAGAAATACCGGGGTGGCTATATCAGGTTGTAGGCAACTCTACCGATAGTCAACGAGCTTTGCCCAGCAAATGTCCCCGATGCGATGCCGACTACGGTAAGCGAGATAAATTCCCCACACCTTTGCGGTTCCACCGCACGGGATTTCAAAAAGCTTGTCAGGTACTTGCCAGTGGACTGTTAAGAGAAATGCCAGCGCCACCAACTCCTACAAGTCGATCGTCGCGCAAGCTAGTAATATTTTCCGACAGTCGTCAAGATGCCGCCAAGTTAGCCGCAGGAATGGAGCGCGATCATTATCGTGACATGGCGCGGATGCTGCTGATTCAGTCTTTTAATGAATATTGGCGAAATCTGGAAGCATTTTTGAGAGTTACTTGTGCTAATAATCCCGCTAGTTTAGTTCAGTTGCAGGTTTTGAATCCAACTCTTCATACTGCTGTTACCGCAGCTCAACAACCTGAAGAACAAAACTTAAATCAAAATCGACGCAACCAATTTATCAACGCTAATCCTACATTGGTAAATGAGGCACTATTCTGGGTGATGGGTTTACCTGCAAGTAATCAACAGGCTCACAACCAATGGCTGGACTTACTCCAACGCTACCCGCAGCGAATTCCTCTATTAGACTTGCGGCGAGCAGTTCGGGATAAGCTACTAGAATACGGGATTTGTCCAGGAGGAACAGATTTTAAGGCATTAAAGTATTCAGTTGGACAAGGAAGCGGTCAAAATTGGCAACCTTGGTTTGACTGTTATAATTGGACGGGCAATTCAATTACACCAATTGTTGCTCCCACGCCGCAACAGAGCAATCACATTAATCGGTTAGAGGATATGCTAACCGATGAGTTAATGTATGCTATTTTTCCGCATATTGCCCGAACGATTGAAGGACTTGCACAGGGTTGGGTTAGCTATCAAGCGCAAGGGAATCCATCGCCAAGGCTAATAGAAGCAACTGAAGCCGTTATCCGGCAATTAGGAACTCGGAAATTGCACCGCTATTTCCCCTATTTCCGTGTTGGCAATAACTCAAATTTACCTAAATTTGCTGAAAGATATATTAACAGAACAGGTTTAGCGCCAGCCGACGTACAGCAGCAGTTAACCCAATTGCAAGCTTGCATATCAAGTAGTAATGGACTTGCACTCGATCCAGATCGACTCTATCTCGTTTTGCCGCCCAACTCTATCAATGGCTCTCGCCCAGGATACCGTTGTCTGCAATGCAATGCCTTTTTTCTTCAACCTGCTGCTGGGGTTTGTCCAGAATGTAACAGCGATCGCCGTTCTGATAATCCCAATTTTTCCACGATTCAACTGATACCAGGGCAGACAACTCCTGACTTTGATTACTATATCTATCTGTCTGAACAATCGGGTCAGCCTTTCCGCCTGAATGCTGAAGAGTTAACGGGTCAAACAGATAAGAGCGATCGCACTAAACGCCAGCGCTGGTTCCAAGATATCTTTATCCAAGATGAAATTGGTAGAGTCCAAGGAATCGACTTACTAAGCGTCACAACCACAATGGAAGCAGGGGTCGATATTGGTGCATTGCTAGCAGTAATGATGGCAAATATGCCACCCCGACGCTTCAATTACCAACAGCGAGTAGGTCGTGCAGGTAGACGTTCGGCGGGAGTTTCATTGGCTGTCACTTTCTGTCGCGGTAGAAGTCACGATGATTTTTACTTCCAACGTCCAGAAAGCATCACGGGCGACCCGCCACCATCACCTTATGTCGATATGAGAAGTCAAGAAATTTTTCAGCGTGTCCTCATCAAGGAAGTGTTAAGGCAAGCCTTTACAGACACAGGCATCAGTGCATCATTAGTTGGAACTGATAACGTACACGGCGAGTTTGGTGATGTTACAGACTGGGGAAATTACGAACCATTAATTGCAGATTGGTTGAATAACTCAGCAAATGAACCAGCGATTTTATCAGTTTTGGATATTTTGCGAGAACAAACAACATTATCTAATGCCAGCAATTCCGCAATATTGAGTTATCTCCGCAATACTCTAATACCCGATATTCAAAATATTGTGCATGACCCCACCTACACCCAAGATAAACTGAGCGAACGTTTGGCTAATGCGGGTTTATTGCCGATGTTTGGTTTTCCCACGCGGGTGCGGTTGCTTTATACGCGCTGGCCTTCACCTGGCCCTCAATGGCCCCCAGAAACAGGGATCGTAGATCGTAATCTGGATGTCGCTATCAGTCAATTTGCACCCGGATCGCAAACTGTTAAAGATAAAGCAGTTCATACAGCTTGTGGTGTAGTTGAATTGCGTCCTCAAGGTAACACAATTACTTCTCATCCAGGTTTGTTTCCGGCACTTCCCAATGATAATCAATCTCTCGGGCTGTGTAGTAATTGTCAAGCGGTTGTTTATCCATACCAACCCAATCGACCGATCGTTGGAAGTCAGCCTCAAAAAGTTGAATGTCCAGTTTGTCATGCGATCGAGTTGCGTTGCATAGATGCTAGAGAACCCAAAGCATTTTTTACAAATTTACAGCCAGATGACTTTGACGGACAGTTTGAATGGCAACCACGTTCTACGCGACCATCTTTGAGTATCAATGCTAGCGTTGCTCAAACAGCCTCTATTCTAAATGCTGCCGTCTATTCGTTTAATGACAACATCATCTCGGTTAACGACAATGGAGGTCAAGGCGGATTTGACTTTCAGCAAGCAACGGTTTTCGATCAACCCAAAACGGGTGCTTATGCAGTTCAATCCCATACTGTGCCGTTACCAGGACGCGATCAAAAAGTCAATACTGTTGATAGAACTTACCGAGTGGCGTTATTGTCTCGTCGGAAAACAGACATATTGCTGGTAAATATCGAGCAATGGCCTAGTGGTGTATTTGCAGACCCCAGAACAGTTGTAGGTCGTGCCGCTTGGTATTCTTTTGCATTTTGGCTGCGGATAGCAGCAGCAGATCACCTTGATGTAGATGCACAGGAGTTGCAGGCAGGTTTTCGATCGCTAGAGCAGAATGGAGCAATAATCGGTCAAGCTTTTTTGTGTGACCAACTGGAAAATGGGGCCGGGTATTGTCGGTTCCTTGCCCAGCCGAACGAGTTTCAACAACTAATAGCTCAGGCAGACCAAACGATTTCAAACAGCATTGCCAGTCGGTGGATAAATCCTTACGGACATGGAAGTGAGTGCGACGCTTCCTGCAATATTTGTTTGCGCGACTATCAAAACCTTGCCTATCACGGGTTATTAGACTGGCGATTGGCTTTAGATATGGCACGGTTAGTATCTAATTCCTCATCTGTAGTCGATCTCAACTCCTATTGGGGAAATTTCCAAAATCCTTGGCTAAACTTAGTCCAAAACCCAATTGCCGCCGCACTTAACCGCTTAGGCTATGGCTCCTCGGTGCAGTTTGGAACGCTCACTGGCTATATTCACAACTCTTGGCTAAAAATTAGAATTTTGCGCCATCCTTTATGGAACGATGACCATCCTGAGTGGATTGCAGCTAAGACAGCAGCACTAACGCAACATCCTAATTCTGAAGTTTTGCCTGCCAATCCATTTATGGTTCTTCGGCGACCTGGGGATTGTGTGTGATATGCGATCATTTTTGTTAATTTTAAATGGGTAAGAGATATGGAACCAGAAACAATCGAATTACAAATCAATTTAAACTCTTTAGCTGAAAATTTTTCACAGCTTAGTAAACAACTGTCAGCAGCGGAAAGAAATTTAAAAGACTCTTGGATTCCCCCATCGTTCGCTCTCGCCGAACAAATCATTAGTGAACGAAAACGATTTGAAGAACTACGCCTTCAAGTTGTGCAATTAGCACAGTCTTTTGAAGTTTCCACTCCTGATATTGAGGAAATTATTTCTATCAATGATATAGAAGCTATCCTCAAAACTGTTTCCGAAGTGCAACGAAGTATTAGTGGAAACAGCCAACAAGCTTTAGATATCTTAGATAATATTTTCCAAATTTGCTACAGCGATGGTGTCGATTTTCCTCCATTACAAGAATGTCTATCTCAAGCTCGTAAATTACATAACTCCATCTTAAATTGGCAAGAAAATGGCTTGCATCCAGAAGCAAAAACATTAATATCTGGTGAACATCCATTTGTTCAATTACTAACATTAATTTCAGAACGAGAGTCACCAGATTACCAACGATTGGCAAACTTGCAGGCAGCTATAGCTCAGTCATTTGAGCCATTTGGGATGCAAGTTGCAATAGCTGCCTTGACGGGAAAACTTGTTCTCACATCAGAATCACAATCAGTGTCCGTAGAAATATCAGAGTATACTGCAACAGATGTAGAGCAGTCAAATAGAATAATTTTAGAAGATAAACAAATTAAACCAGAAGTTCGTAGTATTGATTCAGTTTATCCAGAAATTGAACATTTAAACTCGACAGCGGTTAATTTAAGTTCTAGTATAACTTCTCAAGAAGTAGAATCACATACTATTCAAACAGCCACTCAAATTCAACTTGAAACAGCAGTTTCAACTTCAACTCAGACAGATGCTCAAGAACTAGCGGGTTCGCTATTAAACAGCAATTTTGAACAGAGGGAGACTGCATTCCAATATTTAATCTGGCAGCTCATTTATGAGAAAAAACTTAGTCTAGCTTTTAACCTAGCGCGGGGCATGGAAATTGAATTTCCAAAGATTAAATCCCTACTTCCATCTTGGATAATTCGAGCAGTAATTTTGGGTGGTTATGTACGTTATCAAGTAGGAATTGGAGAAATTGCTAGTATCCTTATGGATGATTTTGCTAACTTTAGTGAAAGCTTATTTACTGAAGAAGCTGAGTGGAATCAGGCAATTAGTTTACTATTAGCCGCTTCAGCACTCCGTCCGGCGCTGCTAGCTCCAAATACTGATGCCTCGCAAATTCTTTCGTCTCTGCGACTCGGAGAAGGATTGAACCAACTTCATGAATACTGCCAAATTATTGCTAAATATGGCTCTCAACGTCTCGCTTTAAATACAAAAGCTATTAAGACAGTAAAAAGTCAAGAAGAGTGGAACAAGGAAATTACTTCACTGAACCAAGAAGTAAATTTTTGGTGGTCGAGAGCTTCTGGACTACCATTGAAAACAATGCAAGCTAGAAAAATCTGGAGGAAGTGGCTAGAGTCAGATGGACTTATTTATGAGTTATTATCTCATATCAGAGAAAATAATTCTGATTTAATTTTAAGAACGACTACTTTAAATGATGTTCAAGAAATTAAGCAAAAAATTCAACGATTCTATGCCTCAGATGAAATTACAAAGAAAATTGATTCAACGAGGGAAAGCTTGGATGCTAATAAAAAGAGACAACTTGACAGAGATGATATTCCTAAACTTTGTAGATATGTTAATCAAGTTCTTGACTTTTGCCGCCGATGGATTGAATTACAAGAATTACGTTTAGATCAAAGCAACGATTTTACTCAAAGGCAAGCAAAGCTAGCCGAGCAAATAAAACAAGAGCTTTCGGGTTTGCACAATACTGTTTTGCAAGAAATAGATGTTTTTGAGTCAAAAAAATCAGCAGTATTTATTAGAGCCGGAATTTCCTGTTGTCGCTTGGCGGTAAATGACATTTGTAATTTGTTCAATCCTGATACTCCTTTAGCAACAGAAGAAGCCGAGCCGAAATATCTTATTTATGCGGATGTGCTAAGAATACCCGCACTTTCTTTGAAAGATAATTGGGAACCGGAAATTAGCGAAATTTCGCTTGTTAAAGGGATTGTTGATTTAGTAGCTGAAAAGAATTTGGATTGGCGGCGTAATTTTTTAGTTCAAAGCGAACTTAGGAATCACGAAGCAACCGAAAGAATTATTGAGTATTTTCGTGCTAGTCCAGAACCTTTACTCAATGTTGAAGAACTTGAGCAAATGCGATCTGAAAACCTGCGAGAATGTCAGGATAGTTTACTGCGAGATATCAAGGAAACCAGAAATCAAATTGAACAAGCGGTGGCTTTGGGAATTTTGAAAGAAGCCGATAGATTTGATTATGTAGCTAAAATTATCAATATAGAGAAAGAAGTTGAAACAACTTTGCGGTTTGATATTAAACATGAAGATTTGGGACATATTAAAACAGCAATAGCTCAAAAGAAAGAAGCGGTAATCGACCAGGTAAGACAAAGATTAAATGCGCTTTCCCTAACTCCAAAACAGCCAAGTTATCTACGTATCAGAACACTTTTAGACCAAGGAAATGTGCTGACAGCAAATGAATACATAGACATGGTAGACAGAGGTAATGAAATTCCTCATGTAGAAATAGAATCAAATGATTTTAGCGATTTTTTCCCCATTAAAGCCAACAATATTGATAACTTCATGGGAATGGAGGAAAATAAACCACATATTCTCATCCAAAAAGTTAAAAATAGGGACGAGTTTTGCGGAATAAATTTGAGCCGACATTCTGGTGATGCAACTATAACTAACAGAGCCGCTGAAATGCTAAATGCCTGGTTTGCAGCGAAAAGAGCGGGTAGATCCCAGGAAATTTCTCAGTCAGATGCAAGGATTATTCTAGTCAACTTAGGGTTTAACCCATTACGAATTAATATCGAACGGCTTGGCGGTCGCGCTTGGCTACAAGTAACCACAGAAGTTATACGCAACAAAGAATTATGCCCTGTTGCTACTTATGGATCAGCCGCACACGGACAGTATCGCATTCTTTGTGTATGGGATAGACCCACAGCAGAAGATATCCTGAATGCAGTTGGAGAAACCACTCATGGTTCTCCAGCTTTTGTATTCTTTTTTGGACGGTTGACGGAATTGCGACGTAGAGACTTAGCACGACTGTGCCGAGAACGTCGTCGAACATTTGTTCTGATTGATGATATATTAATGCTGTATCTTTGCGGTGCAGAAGAACCACGACTGCGAACATTATTTAACTGCACTTTGCCTTTTACTTTTATAGAGCCTTATTATTCTGGAACATTAGTTTCTCCAGAAATTTTTTACGGGCGTAAACAAGAGCGAGACTCTATCATCAATCCTATGGGTTCTTGCTTTATTTATGGAGGAAGACAGTTAGGAAAAACTGCCTTATTGCGTTCTGTAGAGCGCGACTTTCACGCACCAAATGAAGGAAGAATAGCTCTGTATATCGATTTAAAAGCCGATGGGATTGGTATTCACAGACCTATTGAAGATATTTGGAGCCTATTGGCAGATGAATTTAAGAAATTGCAAGTAGTGCCGCGTAAAAGTCCCACCAATGTAGGTGCGGAAACTTTGCTACAGCATCTACAACATTGGTTGGAACAGGATAAAAGCCGTCGCATTCTTTTGCTACTTGATGAAGCAGACAAATTTTTTGAATCTGATGGACAAGATGAATTCAGCCAAACCAGTCGTTTTAAAGGTTTGATGGATAAAACAGAGCGACGTTTTAAGGTAGTATTTGCAGGCTTGCACAACGTTCAGCGTACTACTAGGCTAGAAAACCACCCTCTAGCTCATTATGGCGAACCAGTTTGCATTGGTCCTCTATTAGAAAATGGGGAGTGGCGAGAAGCGAGAGAGCTAATCAAACGCCCCCTGGCGAGTATTGGCTACGAATTATCAGACGATTTAGTAACGCGAATTCTTTCTCAAACGAATTATTATCCAAGTTTAATTCAACTCTACTGTCAGAAGTTGCTCAGAGATGTTAATAAGAATCATTTGAGGAAGTACGATCGCAGCAAGACTCCTCCTTATGAAATTTCTGATAAGCAAGTTGATGAAGCTTATCAAAGCACTAATCTCCGAAGAGATATCCGCGATCGCCTCCTGTGGACGCTGCAACTAGATCAACGTTACGAAGTGATCGCATATTCCATCGCTTATGAGTCTCTCACTTCTCAGAAAGGCATGGTCGATGGATTTTCTGTATCTTGGATTCAGGATGCTGTCCTATCTTGGTGGCCAGATGGATTTCAAGGCAAGTCCACCGATGAATTTCGCGCCCTCTTAGAAGAAATGGTGGGTTTAGGAGTTTTAAGAGAAACCAATGAAGGACGCTTTGCCCTAAGAAGTCCCAATGTAGTTTTGCTTTTAGGTACTGAATCGGAAATTGAGGAACAACTCCTGAGAAGTCGTGAACCGTCTTTAGGCTACGATCCTGAAATTTTTAGATCTGCTTTGCGAAATGACTTATCTCGCCGCAGTCCTTTAACGGTGCAACAAGAATCAGCGTTGCGTAGACGAGAAAATGGAGTTTCTATTATTTGTGGTTGCCCAGCAGCAGGTTTAGATGAATTGTCCGATTTCTTAGTTTCGGCAGTTGGTCAAGAATTCTTAATTCCCATTGAAGATGTTGCAGAAAACTCATCTTTCGCCAAACATTTAAGCAACCTAGATAAGCGAGAACGAGATATTGATGGAACGACTATTGTGTTTGTTTCATCTACTTGTGCTTGGAATCAAGAATGGGTAAAGATAGCACAGGAAAAAGTTAAACGATTGAAATCTAAGAAGTCATTCGCACGAATTGTTTTTGTTGCCAATCCGTCCAAATTATGGGATTTAATCGGCAATAATTATCTTAATTCTCGAAATTTTCAGGATGTAAGTATTTTTAGCCTCACTCCTTGGCATGATGCCGCTTTGAGACAATGGTTGGAGGATTGCGATTTAGCATTGAATAAAGAAAGTAGAGATAAAATTACTGAAATTACAGGGAATTGGCCAGTGTTACTTCAACGTTTTTACCAACACGCTCAGTTAGATACAAACTGGGAACCTCACCTACAGAGATTAGGAGAATCATTGAACAATGCTGATGTTTTGAGTGAATTAGCAGTTCTCATGGGACTTGATCGTATTTATGAGCAACAAAAACCAAAACAGATATTACACGTTCTGGCTACTCTAGAAAAAGCTTCTACTGAAGATTTAATTGAAATTGGTGAGGGCATATCGGATAAAATTGTCGATCACACTTTGAGATGGGCAGAGTTGCTTCGACTTGCATATCCAGTTGGCAAGGGTAATTGGAGTATCGATCCCTTAGTAAGCCGTATTTTGACATCTCTTGGGGAATAACAGCGATATGACTCGTTTTTGGTGGCAACTTCCTGGTCCTAGCCAATTTATTGAGCAGGTTGTTCAAGACTTCAGAGATGGAAAAAACGTCATTCTCTGCTTACCAGAACACTTGCCAAGTGGTTTGTCAAGTGCTATAAAGTCTGAACTGGGCGACGATTGGGATTGGCACAATGTTTCTGTGGAAGAGGCAAGCTCGGTCGAACCTGTACATTTCCTCTTCGACCTTTTTGTAGGGGAAATTAGCCCCAATGAATTTCGTAATGCTCGTACATTAGCAGAACATCCAAGTTTTGCTGGGAAGATTGTTTGGTTGGATGATTTTACTCCCGCTCTTTGGCCAGCTTGGAGAAGATTCCTTTCAGATTACGAACAACCCTGCCGAAGTATCTCTCAACTGTCTCGCACGCTATTTTGCGTCCCTTTAGTTGGAGAACTTGCTCTCGATCCACCAAGAGATGATGTATGTCTCTCACATCATAGGTGGCAGGGTGTCGTTAGTCGCCTCGATATACTTCTATTTACGGCTAGTCTCTTTCAAGATAAGCGGCTACCAGATCTGCAAAAGCGAGTAGTTATCTCAGTAGTCACAAATTTAGCTCTTTGGGATTTTGATGTTAGCGAACGTTTAGCTTCTGAAAAGAGCGAAAATATTCTCAACCCAATGCTAATTCTTCAGGAGATTGCTAAGGAACGTAACTGGTGTACTGATAATCATGGCTCTCTTCTTCCCAAATGGTGTATAGGGATAACAAATACTATTGATGCAGAAGAAAAGTTTCATTCTGCTGCTTTGGCAATTAATGGCTCAGGGAAAACAGAGATAGAACGACGGATATGGAGAGCTGAAGTTGGAGAACTATTGCCATTTGTTGAAGAAAGAAGAAGGGAAATTCTTGAGCGTCTTTCTGAAGTTTTGCAAGTACCATTTACCACTAGATTTGGTGAAGTAATCAAAGATTTGCATGATTTGGAAATTGGTCATATTGAATATCAAATCAGTAATAATGGCAAAAATGTTAATTCTGAAATCCGAAACCTTGTGCGTCGGCTCAGAGAAATCAGAAATGCACTTTCTCATTTAGAGTCGATCAAACCAGAACTATTAGTTTGTCGCGAAATTAATGATTGGCATCGCATATTAAAACGTTAATATAGTATCTGTTATAATATTTCTAAAACTCTCAAACTCAACTTTTACTGAATTTCTGCACCTCCGTGACGCGATCGCCTCGGTCTAACCTGCACTACCTTTACTGACTCTTCCTCATCATCCACCAGTAACGCCTCCCCACGTCGATCAATTTGTCGAAGATACTGCTTTAATTCACTTGCCATATAATTATGACTCAAGCGGTTCAGAGCATCCACATCATCGCTAGTTGTAACCTTGTGCGCTAAAACCAGATCGCACTGAGAGAGTAATTCTCGGTCAATGGCGGCTGGTTGTTGAGTCGCAGCAATCAGTGATAACCCCGGTTGTCGCCCTTCCTTTACCCACTGAATTAATGACTCCTTAGAGAGTGATGACCTACCAGAGGGTACAAATTCTTGGGCTTCGTCGATCGCCAACCATACCTTCGGAACTGCTGTTGGTAGTCCTAACTCCTCCTGAAGCCGAGCCTGGCTGCGCTTGCGGAAGAGGTCTTGGGTAAGGATTAGAACAATAAGGTTACGGAGTCCAAACCGAGAAGAACCTAAAACCCCAACATCAATTACATTAACTGCACGCACGTCAAAAATCTCTGTTACTTCTTTGTAGTAACTGGAGAACAAGTCCCACTCATCTAAAGCTACTTCCAACCTAGCTAGAAGTGCCTCAGTCGTTGTTTCTTTACTGCGATTAGACTTTTTCACCTTCTCAATCAAGTCTTCCAGGGAAAAGTGAACTCCTTGAGAATGGCGCAACTGGCTGACGCTGCGGTATAGTGCCAAACCCATTGGCTCCGTTAAAGACAGATTGAATAGATCTAGCCAGGTATCAGGGGTTAGGTCGCCTGGATTGATACGAAATGACTCAACTTGAACCCCTTGCGATCGCAACGCATCAATTACTTTCTCTCCATAGCGTTTGATGGGATCGCCCGGAATCAGCAACCGTACTGGAGTGCCACGAGGAGTCAAATTCCAGCGATATAAGTCATCGTACTGGTCTTCGTTAGAGCGAGACATTGTATAGAAATTTCGCAACGGGTCGATGACGATAACTAGCGTATTTTCTTGACTATAAAGTTCCTCTAAAAACACCCCCATTGTGTAAGATTTGCCACTACCTCGCTTACCACAAATGAGAATAGCGCGGGAGCGATTTGACTCCACATAAATTGGTTCTTCTGACTCAAAATTACGTCCTAAAAAAATCATTTATTAATAAGTAATATTAGTTAATGTTTGCAGTTAACAATGGCACAATACTTTCTTCAAAAGAAAGCCCTCCGTGCATTCCCCATTCATTGCTTTTGAAGTCTCTCCCAATGTAAGGATAGTTTAGTAGGGTGTAGTTATTATCTTCAAAGTTAACTTCTAGAGTTTGAGGACTGGGATAGGAGTATTTAAGATAGCGGGGCGAATCTATCCACTTGCCGTGCATCCAAACTTGTAGATCGTGACCTTCTTTCCAGAGAATACCGTGATCGCTTGTTAAGAATACTTGAGCAGAAACACCTTGCTTTTGGAGCAGTTCTAGAAGCGAGTTCCAGTCTTGAGCTAAATCTTTGACATAAGTTTCAGGATTTGGGCGATCGCGGTGCCTATGACACAATCCATCCAATCCCTGACGCACAATTTGGACGTAAGCATTATTTAGATCTATATCTTTTAGCCGTTCCAAAACATCTTGAAAGTCACGCACTTTCTCAACATTGTTACCAAACAGAACAAACAACCGATCGGTTAAAAAGTTATCCTCTCTTGTCCAATAGGAAAACCCATAAGTTCTATCGTACCCCATAGCAAACAGACGCTCCGCTATTGGTGGCTTACCCACAATCCGCTTCATACCTTGCTCTGTAGTAGAAGCACCATCCACCAGAACAGGTTGAGCGAGTGCGGTATCTGGCCAATAGCTAGAAAAGTCAGCCCAAGACAACCCATCAACAAGAATCACAATGGTACAACTAACGCCAGTTGGTTGAGCAATTAACTCTGGCAGCTTTGACTGGCAGGGCAGGATAGATTGAAGAAATTCCCAACGAGGTTTCAAAACCTGATTCAATTCTGTCGTCAGGGGGTTGTGCCTGACTTTCAAAGGGATGAGGCGCGAAGTATACTGTGGTTTCCAGTCTAGGGTTAACATTAGACTATGATCGCTCTGTACCTCTGGGCAATCCAAAGTTGACACCAGTTCGGCAGCATTATCAAAAATTTGCAGCTTTTCTAGAGGCAAAAAAGCTAAGGAAAGTCGTGACATCTGCGCCATTACTGGCCCAATCTCCAGATACTTCAATAATTCTTCTAGCGTTACCTCAGTCAAGCTACATTTCCCTAATGACGCTCTTGTGCTGAAAGATTAATCCCGACGTTTAACTGTAATCTCTAAGTGTCCCTTTTTATACAAAGTTTTTAATAGTTCCCACACATCACGATTATCCGATAGGCGTTGTCGAAGTTGACTGATGGCGATCACATTTTCCCCAATATTAATTGTATTTAAAAGGTTTTTCTCTTCATCTGAAATATTTTCATCCTTTTGGAACTGAAGTTTTCTAAGATGTCCTCGAAAATCCTGTCCTCTGTCACAAAGTGATTTAAGTTCAGCAATTTGGGCTTCAAGGCTTTCTATATTATCTATGGTAGATGGTAACTGGTTCTGAAAATAGCTAAACTCTGTTTTTAAATTATCGATTTGATTCAAAATTTCAGTCACATCTTGCTCGCGCTCTTGAGCAATAAAAGAAAAATCTCGTTCTAGTTGCTCCCAGTCGGAAATCCGATTACTACACCACCAAAGCAGTTTTTCTAGAAAAATTTGTTTGAGAGTTTGGGATGAGCCACTAATATCTTCATCATCAAACTTGCATCTATCTCTTAAATTGCGTTCTGCTGGAGCAAGTCTTCCCAACAACTCTTCATATCGACTTAACAGTTGATCGAAAGATTCTCGTCGCGAGCGCCGCTCACTATTAATCTCATTTTCAATTGTACGTAAAGGTTGCTGAAGTATTTCATACTCTCTAAAACTGTTGATTTGATTAGTAGAAAAATGCGTAACTACCTGGTTAAAAAAGTCATCTTCATAACGTCTTAACCGCCCTGGATCGTTAGTTAAATTCTCTCTTAGTGTTCCAGCGCGGTTGACGATAGTTCGCCACTGGTCTAGACCCGCTACTAATGGTTGCAGCCTTCTTTTTGTGCTTTCATAACTATTTAAAGATTGGTTATATTCCTCTATTTTATGATGCAGCACCAGTATGTCTACTGCATCGGTTCTAACTGCGCTGGCTAAATTCTTACAATCCCTATCTAACTGATTTATTTGCTTTTCTAAATTCTTTCTATAATCATTGAGAAAAGGTTCTAGACCACTGTTTCCCAAAATTGTCTGACTGACTTTCGATACATTTAAGTCTTTAGTAAAGCTTTCTAATTTCAGATGAATTCGTTCTAAATCTTTTTGGAGCGCAGAACGCTTGCCGCTTTTAAATCCTTCAATTCTCTCTACACTAGCTTGTATAGTTCTCTGAGCCTGGTCGAGAATAACCTCATCATCCAGATTATTGTTGAGAGTTAATTGAGCATCATCTATTCTTTGTTTAAGCTCGTTTAAAGGTTCTTCATCAAAAGCTTCAATTAATAAAGAGAGTTGGGAACGAATCTCATTTAATTGAAAATTGAGATCGTCAGAATCTATTTCTGATACGGAGGTACGAATAATTCCCCTTTGTCTCTCCCACTCTACATACCGTCGTCGTTGCAACCATTCCAGAGCTTCTTCAAATTCTTCTTCCAGATAACCTAATTTTTTAACTTCTTCCTTCAAATTTGGATAGTCTAATCCTCTAACATCTTGCCTACCATGCTTAGTATCAACTGTTTGCAATCTTCCTCTCGATTTTAGTTGCTCTTGAATAAATGATTCTAGAGGATGTTCAGTAAATTTAACTTGGGAATTTTCTTCTTTTCTACCTGCAATTTTATCATCGCTAATTAAACTACATTGTTTTAACGTTGACAAAACACTAGGCAAGCTAGATCCAGCAGTTTCAAACAACTTTTCAAATTCTTCTTTAGAGACTTGATGCAACTGTTGCCCTCGACGAGCCGCTAGAGAAACCTTTTCAAGTGCTAACTTATATTTTAATAAAGTCGGACGAAGACTGTTGTAGAAAGACTTATATTCGGGAAATAGGGTCTTACATTTCTGATAGAAAACTGATTCTATCAGTTTAGTTTCTGCACCGTTGATATTATCTAAACCCTCAATAATCCAGTTTTCTGGTTTTACTGTTGGAAACAGCAATTGCAATGCATACTGGTGACACTCCTTGCGATGCTGCTCCAATCTAGCCAAATCAGCTTTGCTAACTTCAGGATGCCGTGATAGCCAATCTCGAATGTAATCAGATAAGTTGAGTAAAGTGCAAGCAGAACATTTGTCAGCAACAATGACTTTACGCAGTAAACCAAAAGCTGTGGGGTAATCTCTTTCAAAGGAGCGACCTAACTGAAGATAGAAGTTAACTTGACGACTTGCGGCGAGCGCATTTAACTCTTGCGCTACATTAGTTGCCTTCGGGTCATAGTTCAAATGAAACCGCCAATCCAAGTGAGTTTCTTCTGGTGGAGTAAATCTCATCAACTCAGAAGTTCCCACACTAACTACAAGATCGCGGTTGGGAAATTCAGCAAAATATCTCTCTGGCGCACCGTTTAAGAAATTATAGAATCCATACTGAACTTGTTTCCAGTCATCCTTGTAGCGCCAAGTCCAGTTGGCTTTCTGACCTGGTTTGGAAGGTGGGAAGAGTAAAGGCACGATTTCAGATACAAAAATTTTTGTGGCTACGATAGCTTTATGAGCATCGTTCCAATTACCTGTCCAACGCTGACGAAATCGGTTGAGGATTTCATCTAAAACCGAGAGGGAAGCTTGATTTTCACTTAAAGAGACTAAAGCAAAGCGATCGCTACTTGGTTGCGTAATATGTTGACCGTATAAATTACCATCTTCTGCCAATTCTCTGAGACTATCGAGCAATCCAAATTCTTCGGCAGTAGCTGATGAAACTCCCATTGGGAAAATAGCTAATAGCCTAATTACATCCCGTCCTCTTGGATGATTACCAACAGATGTCAACTGCTGCAAATTGTTGATTGTATTGCTAATCCGGTGCTGTTCAGTACCATACAGTTGCACTAATCCGGTTAAATAGTCCTGGATTAGATCGAGAGGAGTATATGAACGCCCATTATCTTGAGCAAAATGTACTAGGCGTTTGAATACTTCAATAACAGCGCGAGGGCCATTACTTAGGTCTTTACGTTCGCACAACTGCCCCAAACTCACAATTGTTGCTGGATGTGCCAACTCATTTTTCTGTGGCTTATCTTCCAAAAACTTCCTACACAGAGAATCCCAAAGCGAACCAGGAAACTCATGGTTGTAAGCATCAGCGAGTCGCAAAGAAACTTTTTGCTCCTGCATACGGTGAATAATATCGCCCGCTTGCTCCTCAATAGCTGATTCTGTTGGATCTGTCGGCATACTTAGGATTAACCCTACTGGCGTAGATCCCAAAGCCCGCATTCCTTTAACTAAATCGCTCAGAACTTGAATTCGAGCGCTAGAACCTTCTTCAGTACGGAGAAATTCTTGACTTTCATCAGCGAATATTACTAAACCTGCAAATCCTGCTCTTCGGAGAATCGGGACAATCTCATGCCAAAAATGCAAAATACTATCAGTATTGGTAGTGTCGGTCTTTAATTCTTGAACAATTTTTAGAACCTTGTCTTCAGATACCTTGTACTTTCCAGCCATTTCGGCTGCTCTGGTTTGCTGAGACTTCAAGCCATATTTGCGGTACAAGGTTTCAACTTCAGGAATTAATTCTGGCTGCGAGCGGAGGCAAGCTTTAATCCAGCCGTAACTGGCAACCATCAAGTCTCCCAGTTCCTTGAACTTAAAAGGTGGCACTGCAACGATTTGTTTTTGTTGACACTGATGCCACAGATATACCAGAGTTGCTGTCTTTCCATAGCCATAGTCAGCACTGAGGTAGCCATTGACGGGTTTTCCCTTGCGAATCTCAGCAATTAAACGGTCGCGTAGAGTTTTTACTTGCTCAATTGGCTCGTATGCGCTGGCATATAACTCATAACTGTTAGCTACGCCTTGAGGATTATCTTTGATCTGAGAGGGGCTAACTGTATCGACAATTGCCTTGATCGAATCTAGTTGTTCTAATAGGCGTTTCATAAGCGATCGCTCCCAGGTGTAACTAAAGTAGAAAGAGCAATCGAGCAGAGTGCTTGGTGAAGATTCACGCCGTTGAAAGATTCAGGCAATTCGTCCACTGGAATCGATACTTCGCTCCAATTTTGGTAAATTTTCCCTAAATCTGACTGAGCAAGAGTTAATTGGCAGGAGGGAATCTGATCGGCCACAGGTTCATCAGAAACTATAATAATCTTTCTATACCCTAATCTATGTAGGGTGGATAAGGTCTGACGTACAGCATCCCTACGCCAAGGATGAGGATCGACTACAGCGATGGCGTAGTCGCCGCCTTGCGGCATCGCGCTCGGCACATTGTATGAGGTAGTCGCATGAGTTGTATTTGACCGATCGCTGTCACTATCAACTTCTTTTTCTTCTAACTGTTCCCAGTTGGAATAAAAATCCGTAGAGACTTCTTTGCTCAAAACCCAGATTAAAAAAGTTTTTCCTACTCCCGACTGTCCGTATAAATTAACACTGTCCTGAAAAGACAGTAACTGCCGTAAACGGTCGTAGGTTTGCTTCTGGTTGGTAGTCAACCATTGAGTAGAAAAGAAACGGCGAATTCGGTTTTGAAAATTAACTAAACGGCTCATAAATTAATGAAAGCGACTAATCTGACTCATGTATTGTTTTTCTTCACTCGCTAATTATTTGATGTTAAGTCCTATCTTTAATGACGCTTATAACGGGTTGCACTAGGTGTCTGGCTAGTTTTGAATAATGGTTGCCAGTTGTTATTAGACTTATGGAAAAAAGGTAATGTATTGTTGGGACAACTGTAGTAATGACAGGTTAAAGCGCCAGAGTTTCGATATCCAGCAGCACTGTTTCCAGAAGCACGCAGGCAATATTTTTCTATGAAATCATCATATTCTGATTCTGATATTTGATGGCTGGCGATAAGAGCCATAATTTCTTGGCTTTTATAGCCAAGCATCGGTTCATAATAAATAGTCTCACTGTTTTCAGGCGCAAACTCTATACTTGCTAAGTTGAATGATATATCCTGAACTACATACATAAAGATAAACAGTGACTGTTTATATGTAGGATATTGTGCGAGCAACTTATTGATTTCACGAATACATTTAGCGAGTTGATTACCAGAACCGTTAGTATAGTCTATAAACACAAAAACATAGTTTTCATAGGTGCTTGTACCTGTTTTAAAATACTCCCTTAAAGGTTTGATTTTTTTGCCATCAGGAGCGCTTGTCGTCGTCAAAGTTGATCTTTCATATATTGCCCACAGACCATATTGACTTTCTACTGATGTATTTGGCGGTGGAGGTAATTCAGCATATCTAATAACTTTATTTCGCAACCATTTTTTAAATTCAGCTTCATTATCTTTCAAAGCAACTTTAGGATTGTCACGAAAAGCGTTCCAAAGGTGCTCTTTTGCCATAAGTAAGTCAAGTAACTTTTCCTGTAAATAGCGACTAGCTGATTCAATATCAGTTTTGGAGAAAAACTGTAACTTACTCAAAAGTAAATAAGCTATGTTTTGCTCTAGAGTAGTTTCAAACTGATTAACCCAATTGCGAATTGCTTTCTTTGACAAAGAACCATCCCAACTAGAAAACCGATCGTAGCAAGCCTCAATCTCTAAATCGTCAAATATTAAAGAAGTTTCTACCTGTCGTTCTTTTGGTAAAATTGAGGAAATCGGTCTTTGGTAGGGTTTCACAATTTCCCCTAATTTCCTTTGTAGCTGCTTGATTTCATTAGCAATAATATCGTACTTAATAGATGGAGAATTACGTTCAGAGTTTTCTGCTGACATAAAGCATTAATTCTTAAGTCTTTGACGAAATTTGAAGATGTCTTTAAATACTAAATTTGTAAGAGTGTACATATATGGTTTTTGACCAAAAACCTCTATATATTGCTCAAAACCTAACTGACCTCTAAGTTGTGTACTCGCTTTGTTTAATCTATACTTAGCTTGTTGTTCATCTAGTCCATAAAAATAAGAAATCGGACAAGAGTTGCACAAAAGCAAAAGGTCTTGAATTGACTGTCTTCTTCCACCACTAAAAAATAGAAGATTTAAAAAAGCATCTACTTCATCAGACAAAGAATAAATATCCCGTAAATCAGAAAAATATGCCTCGGCATATACTCGATAACTATTACTAAAAATTCTTCGAGCATTTTCAATATTAACTGATGTATGGGATGCTTCAGCTTCAGCCCAAAGCAATTGACAAATAGTTTCTACAAATCGAGGAACCCCTCCAGAAACTACAGCAACAAAGTCAATAACTTCCTGTTCAAAAGGATAAATTCTATTATTAGTCCTCAAAGTTACAGAACTATTTTTTGTTTCAATATACTCTTTTACTTCTTGTAAACTCAAAGGCTTAAGCACTTTAAAATTAAACCGTGCTTCTTGTAGTTGACGAGCTTCTGAAATAATTTGACTATAGTATTCTTCAGTCACACTGACACATAATGCCCAACCTGGTCTTGGTAAAAATTTTTCGGACAAACTGTGCAAAAAACTCATAAAATATGAAATTTCTATACTAAGGTTGGAAAACAGAGCCTCAACTTCATCAAAGGCAATAAGTATATGATATTTTTGAGTACGCTTAAGGAATTCAAAAAAAATCTCAAATAAATCGATAAATTCTGTTTCTTCAAATAATACTTTATCTGATTTTGTTAAAAGACCTTCACTAAGTAAAAAATTATAAAGCCTCAGCAGAATTGCTCCCAAAAGACTTTCAAAGTGCTTATCTGGCTGGCTTGCTGCTGCAACTGGTGTCACGATTTCTTGAAACTTAATGGGAACACATATCCCATTGCTATCATTAAATTCTTTGGCGATCAAATTCAGTAAAGTTGTTTTGCCATATCCGTACTCCCCTACAAAAAATAACTTGATAGGTCTTCTGATTTTAATGGATTGTTTAACTTCATCGAGAAGGTCATTAATAAACTTTGTATGAACAAGTTTTGAGGTATACTCTTGAGATATTACTGATGCAGCAGAACCAGAAACAACATAAGGATTTTGGGCTGGCGCGATAAAATTTCCATTAATGTCTTGGTAGGGCATAATTTAACTAGCAATAGCAGGTTCTAAAATTTTAATAAATCCATACTTAACTCCTCGGATGTCAAGTAAATCAATTCCGATATTACGAGCGAACTGAGATTTAGTCGTTCTTAATTCAATTCTGTTGGTCAGTTCTAACTGAATCAAATCTTTTTTAAAGTGTTCTTCCGTATAATCCGAGCCTTGCGTCATAATTTGATCGCGAATCTGAGCAACTGGAATTAACCCCAAACTTTTATGTGCCAACTCTCCATATTTTTTTACAATAAACTCTAAAAGATTCAAGTAATTCTCAATTTGTATTTTGTCTGTATAAAACAGATCGAGATAGCCCACTCCTGGATTACCCACATAGCTATAGCCACAATGTTGTATTAATAATTTTTGAAGTTGAGATGGTTCGGGTTTCTCAGATAATTGATGCTTTTCATAGAGTAGGTATCTATCATTGCTGTAATCTTTAACTATTTGGGAATGCTGAGAACAAATTTGAGTGAATTTTTCATTAAAAACTTCAACAGTATAAGACTTTTTAGCCAGAGTATCTAAGGGGTTAATAACTTCTATTTTAGACTGAACAGAAATTGAAGCTCTGGTTTTTTCAGGCTTAGTTTCTGAATATAATTTGTCATCTGCTTTATAGAGATCGAGAACGTAAAAACCAGCTAAATAATTTTTTATACTTGTAGCAGACATGGGCGTTCCTGCTGGTTTTCCTTTATGTGCCTTATGAGTAACTAGCTTACCTTTCAGCCAAGACAAAGTAGCCTTTAATGGCTGACCATCATTAGCTACAAGACCCTTGACCAGTATCCTCATATCCTCTGGATACTCCTTGGGTAAATAAAAAATTGGAATTATCTTGGACATAGAACCTTTAAGGCTATAAGCAGAAGGTTTATTCTATTTTATCTTTCGCAGCGCGTTACTCCTCAAGTTTCCCATTATCTGGTATCGCCCAAGAAAGATTAGTTTCGGTGACGAAGCGTAATCTCTAAGTAACCTTTTTTATACAAAGCTTTTAAAAGTTCCCATACATCCTTATCTGGTAAACTTTGACAAGCTTGGCTAATTGTTAGACCACTTTCGACTGTGCTAACAACACTTAAAAGTTGTTTCTCTTCTTCGAGAATATTTTCATCTTTTCGCTCCTGAAGTTTTCTAGTTTCTTCACGAAATTCTAGACAGTTCTCAAAAATATATTTTAATTCTTTAACCTGGACTTCAAGATTTACCAAGTCTGCGATCGCTTCCTTGCATAACTCCTTTTTTGATAATAACTGTGTTTTTAAATTACTGACTTCATTCAAAAGCTTAGTCACATTTTGTTCGCGGTTTCGGGCAATAAAGTATAACTCCCTTTCTAATTGCTCCCAATCTGAAATATGGTTTTCACACTCCTGAAATAGCTTTTCCAGAAATAGTTGTCTTAAGGCTTCATAAGAGCCTTCACGGTCTTCATCATCATATTTGCAGCGACTTCTCAAATAGCTGTCTGCCGAAGTAATTTGACTTAATAAAGCTTGGTATTGATTGAGCGATCGCTCAAAAGTTTCTCGCCGCGATCGCCGTCCACTATCAACCTGAGCTTTTATCTCTAATAAAGGCAGTTTTAGCAGATCGTAGTCTCTGAAACTTTCTATTTTGTGAATATCGAAATGTTCTACAACTCGGTCAAGAAACTCATCATTATAACGCCTTATTAGCACTTGATTGTTAGCAACACTTTCTCTTACTGTCGTAGCCTCTGTTAAAATAATTCGCCAATTTTCTAAACCAAAAACTAAATCTTCAAGCCTGTTTTTATTGCTTTGGCAATTCTCTAAAAATTGCTTGTACTGCTGTAATTGATTGTGCAACACCAGAACATCTGATTGAGCCAATGTAATCGAGTTAGCTGAATGTTGGCAATCTTTATATAGTTGATTTACTTGCTTTTCCAAATCTTTGCGATATTCATTAAGACAAGTTTCTAGCTCACTGTTACCTACAATTAATTGACTAACTTTGGAGTTGTTCAGCTGCCTAGATAAATTTTCAAGCCCATGTTTGATTTTACTTAGATCCTTTTGAATTATAGACTGCTTTTCTTTGATAAATATTTCAAGGTTTCCACTATTTTCTTGGATAATTTTGTTGACTTTATATAGCGTCAATTCATATAATTCTTTTTTATTTAATTCAGTTTCACTCTCATTAAAGATATTTAGTTGTGTGATCTCGTTATTTTCTAATAATGATGCAGCTTCATGGATGCTATTTTTAATTTCCGATAAAAGCGGTTCATTAAAAGCTGTTATCAATGAAGATATTTGAGTACGAAGTTCATTTAACTGCCACTTTAATTCATCAGGCTCTAAATCACCCAAAGCTTTATAAATAACTTTTTTCTGCCGATCTAATTTTACATAACGTCGCAGTTCTAACCATTCAACAGCTTCTGCAAACTCTTCTTGCAAATAGCCAAGTTGTTTAACTTTTTTTTCTAGATCCAAATAACTTAAGCCTTGAAGACTTCGTTCTTCTGTTTTAGTAGTAACTGGTTGCCTTTTTACTTTTGCTGAGAGTTGTTGATTAATGAATAATTCTAGAGAATGTTCAGAGAACTTAATGTAAGATTTTTCTTCTTTATTACCAGCAATTTTAAATTCACTAATCAAACCATGCTGGCGACAAATTTTCAAAATACTATCTAGGCTAGAGCCTGACACTTCAAATAAATCTTCCAGTTCCGTTTTAGGAATTTCATATACCTGACGACCCCGACGCACAACTAAAGGAACCTTTTCAAGAGCGCACTTATATTTTTGTAAAGCTGGACGTAGGTTGTTATAAAAAGTTTTATATTTCGGGAATAAAGCTTTACATTTTTGATAAAATACTGATTCTATTAGCTTAATTTCTGCGCCATTTATATGCTCTAAACCTTCAATTTTCCAAGTTTTATGTTCAACGGCTGGAAACAGTAACCTTATTGCATAGTGGTGGCACTGTTGGCGATGGTGTTCTAATGAAGCTCGCTCAGCTTTACTGACTTCAGGATGTGTAAATAGCCACGTTTGAATGTAATGAGATAATGTGAGCAAGGTACAAGCGGAACATTGTTCTGGAGGTACGACTTTGGTAAGGAAGTTTAATAGTGTAGGGTATTGATCTTCAAAGCTGCGACCTAGCTCAATATCAAAGTCTACTTGACCTGTTCCAGCGATCGCAGTGATTCTTTGCGGAACAGTGGTAGTGTTATAATTTAAGTAAAATCGCCAGTCTAAATGAGTTACTTCTGGCGAATGAAATTTCATTAAATCTGACTTATTGTTAGCAACACTGATGACTAAGGCACGCTGAGGAAACTCAGTACTGTATCGCTCTGGAGCACCATTCAGAAAATTATGAAATCCAAATCTATCTTCTTTCCATTCATCTTTGTAACGCCAACTCCAATTAGTTTTATTATAAAGTAAGGAAATAATTTCTGTTCTGAAAATATTTGTTGTTATCTCTTGTTTGTGCTCATCACTCCAATCCCCTAACCATTTTTGTCGGAATTGATTTAGAATTTTATCTATAATTGTTGGGGGTGTTGTCTGAAGCAGAGATCTTATAGCAAAACTATGCTCAGTTGGCTGGATAATATACGAGTAAAAATTCTCATCTTCTGCCAATTTTTCCAGAGTTTCTAAAAGTTCAAATTCCTCAGCTACAGCTTTAGAAATGCCAGATGGAAAACTTGCAAGCAGCTTAATTGCTTCTCTTCCTTTTGGGTGTTCTGGAAAAGAAATTAGTGATTCTAAAGTGTTGATAGCATCGTTAATTTTTCGTTCTTGTGTACCATAGAGTTCTACTCTTCCCTGAAGATAATCATCAATCAAGTGTAGAGGAGTGTAAGGTTGTTTATTGTCTTGAAAAAATTTGACTATGCGTTTAAATACTTCAATAATAGTACGCGGCCCATTACTGAGATCTTTGCGTTCGCATAACTGACCTAGACTTTCAATCATTGCTGAACTTGCTAACTGGGAAGCTTGCGATTTGTCATCTAAAAACTTTGTACATAAAAAATTCCAAAGCTGGGCAGGAAACCTCGAATTATAAGCATCAGCTAATCGCAATGATACTTTCTGTTCCTGCATTCGGTGAATAATATCGCCTGCTTGCTCCTCAATAGCTGATTCAGTTGGAACGGTGGGCATACCCAGGATTAGCGCTACAGGCGTATTACCTAAAGCCCGCATTCCTTTAATTAAATCGCTTAAGATTTGTATTCTAACGCTAGCACCTTCTTCTGTTCGCAAGAACTCTTGACTTTCATCAGCAAATATTGCTAAACCTTTCATCCCTGCTTTTCGCA
Organism: Oculatellaceae cyanobacterium; assembly: GCA_036702875.1. Taxonomy (GTDB): domain Bacteria; phylum Cyanobacteriota; class Cyanobacteriia; order Cyanobacteriales; family PCC-9333; genus Crinalium. Next base: position 139,162 of record DATNQB010000076.1, read on the forward strand.
GGATAGGAATGCTATATTGCCAAAATTGCAAAATACTATCTGTATTTGTGGTCTCGGTTTTTAATTCTTGAACAATTTTAAGAGCTTTTTCGACAGAAACTCTGTATTTGCGTGCTATCTCTGCTGCTTGCTCCTGCTGAGACTGTAAACCATACTTGCGATATAATTCCTCTATTTCAGAAATAAGTTCTGGTTGCTTTAGTTTCAAACTTGCCTTAATCCACCAATAACTGGCAACCATTAAGTTACCCAACTCCTTGAACTTGAAAGGTGGTACTGCCACAATTTGCTGTTGCTGACACTCATACCACAAATAAACAAGGGTTGCTGTCTTGCCATAGCCATAGTCAGCACTAAGGTAGCCATTCACAGGCTTCCCTTTGTGAATTCCAGTAATCAAATTGTCTCGCAGAGTTTTTACTCTCTCAAGTGGATCGTAGCTACTAGCATATAACTCATAACAACTGGCTACACCTTGAGGGTCATCTTCTATTTGAGATGGACTAACTGTATCGACAATTGCCTCAATTGAGTCCAGTTGTTTTAATAGTCGTTTCATAAATAATCAATCTCAAGTGTAGCCAGTGTAAAGATAGTAATTTTACCTAGTATCAGATACAGGCTCTTATTCCAATGAAAGCGTTTATTGAAATTGAGGCAGCAATCCGTTTTGGTAAATTTTGAGTAGATCTGAGTCACTCAATCTTAGGGTAGCAGCAGGGAGTTCACTCAGTTACAAATCGTTGGAAATTAGAAAATTTCTATATACCCTCAACAATATTACCTTTAATAATGTCTGAGATGTAACTGGCTCCTGCTAGGGAGTACGATTGACAGCAAAAGCATAAACTCTTCTGTTACTACAGGTGAGTGGACATACTAAAACTTTCATTTGATAAACTCCATATTCCAATCCTAGGTTTTTGATGCTTCAAAAGTTTTATTTTAAGCATAATTGGTCGAGGTTGCCAGGATCTCGCTAAAGCGACAAAAGAAAATTATAGTAATTCACTCCATTTTGGTGATTTAGTTATCATCACCCATTGTCCATAGCCTCCTTCATACCCGTAGTCAAAAAAGCCACCTTGGTCGTAATCATAGGTGCGTTTAGCATTATCTAGGGTACTATCTAATCCACTTGTATCTAATAACAATATTTGACAAAGTTGTTCTTGAATTTCTTCTCGTAGAAAAATCTTGACACCATAAGTTCTACCAGACTGTTGATAGAGAATATCTACTGCCTTGAGTAGAATAGGGGCAGCACAAAAGTAGCGACGATTAAAGTAAAGTTTCGATTGCGTTGGTGATTCGATTACTGTAGGCGAAAGTGATTTCAACCAGTTCAGTACACCCGCGACACTAAATTCACTAAAAGCGATTTCACTTATAGGTATTCCAAACTGTTGAGCAGCTTTTTCAATTACTTCACCAACTATAGATTTTTTTTCGTTAGCAGACAAAATAACTTCTTTTCGTAACCACAATTGTTGTACAACAGTAGCATAAGCCCATGAAAACCTTTTATCAGGGTCTTGTAAATGTAAGCTATAGATTAGTAAATGTAAAAAATCACCGAGCATAGCCGGATTTAACTGTTGAATTTCTGCCGCTACTTTTCCTAGCGAAGTCAATCGAGTTGGATTTTTTTCAAGAATAGATATATTTCTTAAAAACGGAAAAATATTTTTTTGTAAGACAGCGACTTTTAAATCACATATAGCTGACAATTGTTCGATATCTGTTTGTTGACTGTTGAAAAAATCGAGAATATTAACTACTCTTTCTAGAGTTGTATTTTGTTGTAAATGTAAAGTTAATTTTTTAGGCATTTTCAAATTCCAATGTATCCAACCAAGCTGTTAGATTATGCATGATGCGATGATTGCGGCTAGTTCTTAAGGTCTCAACACTTTCACAAAAATAACAAGAATGATTGGTAGCTTCCTTAAGCTCTTCTAAACCTTTTTTAGTAGTTTCAATCCCCCGTCTAACTGTAATTTGAATTTGAGATTTATTAGGAAAAAATATGCTGCCAAAAGCTCCTGCTTTCCACCAAGTTGTACTATCAAGCGAGTTGGGAGTTAAATTATTTCTGCGGAGACGATTATAGCTGTTTGGCCCACCAATCCCAAAACAGTGAATGTACATTCCATAGTCATTAGCACTATTGTAAACTTCCCTAAACAAAGCCAAACTAATTTCAGAAAGCATATTAACGCTACCGTTCGGTCCTGAGGTTCCCCAAGAACCAAAGCCAATTCTAGTAATACCTAAATTGTTATAAATCCTGAGACAACGTTTGATTTGGCTTACAGTACGTCCTTGCACAGGTGCGATCGCTCTTTTCTGCACATACTCCGGCATCTGATTGAAAAAGATTTTGCAATAATCGGAGGTATCGCGTACTTTACATTCTACTATTTCATCTTCATCAGTAGATATGGGAACTAAATCCGGTAATACATAGCCGTCCGCCCACTGATTATCTCGGTAAAACTTACCTAAAAATGGTAGTAAGTCATCAAAATAATCCCGTTTTCCTTGCTGTACCTGATAAGCACCACAATCTAACCAAACTTTTTGGATATTTCCTTTTTCCTTTTCTTCTTTTAAAAACTTGGTTGTAGATGCAGGACAGGCAATTGGTGTATATAGAACATGAGCAAATGGCTGGCGCGGATCGCCACCCATTTGCCAAAGCTCGAAAAGACGTTTGAGCTCACTACCCCCTGCACTAAAAGCTGCCACAAATTGAGGCCGATTTGGTGGGGCAGACAGGAGTTTTCTTTCCCAAACAACCAGGCGACGATTTTTCCCCTCTTCAATATCTGTACGGCTGAAACCAACTTCCGAATAAAATCCATTTGCTTCTAAATCCAGTGGGCACTTGAGGCGCAGAATTGTCATGCCACATTTTCTACTATTTTCCTCCCAAGCGCTAACTAGCTGACGAGCAATTCCCTGTCTACGTGTATGTGGATTAACACATAAATGATAGAGCGTGGAAATTTTATCTCTTCTGTTATGAAAATGCAGAAAGCCAAGTTCCGGGATGTACAGGATTTCTTTGTTATCGATAGCGACAGCTAGAGTAGCTCGATTGACAAAACCCAATTCTCGTCGGTGGGCATCAGCAAGAGCTTTGATAAAGGGTAGATCCTCTGGTTGAGCAAATGTCACTTTTAAACCCGAACACGTAGTCTGCAAATTTACCTCACTCAAACAACAGCACTGTCAGACAAATATACCTTTATGTATTTGCCAATCTTACAAGTTACTCAATAAGGACTCAGGATTAAGCTCCCATTTGATACGAAGCGCAAGCTTGTGAGTATCGGATCAAAATGTACCTGTCTGCTATCCTAGCTTTCTGGGAAAATAAAACAGCGCAATATCTTGCATCAAGCAGAGTGGCAGATAGCTAAATTTTTTGTAAAAAAGCGCTCACATGCTTAATTCATCTCCTGTTCAATGGTGGCTATTTGCAGTTTATTGAGTCATGCTTTGAAGTCTAGGGTTTCCATTGTTACTACTTTTTGTCGAGACTAATACCAAAATCAACACCTAATGACTGTTCAATCTTGCGAAGGTTCTCAACTGATAAGGCACCTTTGAGCGTTTCTTTTTCGATGTCATACCAATAAGTTCGTGAAAGACCCACTTCATCACATATTTGTTCTAAAGATTTGGTTTGTGCGATCGCTAGTCGAGCCTGCTTTATCCGTTCGCCCAATCCCTGAACTTCCACCTCTTTTACTTGCCTAATTCTCATCTTCGTCGCTTACACACAATCACCTCCCATAGAGCGTAAACCCTTAGCTATTAGTTAACTATACACTATTAATTAGTAACTTACACACTACAAACTAATAGTTTACTTTATGAGGGATAGAGAAAGCGGCACCGCATGGAAAACGAGAGGAAGCACAAGCTGTAGTAATTCCAGCCTGGAGCTAATCAAAATCTTTGATTCTTAGGCCACTCTTAGCCGAGTGGCTTTTGTTGTTTTGCGGTCAAACAAATGAGTAACGTTATTAAAGCCAAGCGAACAATTATTCAGCTAGGAAGTATTTCCTTAGAGGTTTTTCAATTACCAGACACCTTCTAGAGACTGAGCCAAACTCAAGTGAATTTTGTTGACTTAATTACGGATGAGGAGTAAAAATTTTTCAAAAGCAACCTCACCCTTGTTTAGTAGTAAAAAATTTTATTACTAAGAAATAATTGAGAGTGGCGATCGCTCCTAAAATAAAATCCCCGATGTACTGAACGAGGGTGATTATTTTAACTATAATTATGTTGTGCTCTTCATCCTTTAGCGCTACAGCTTTATCAAGTCTGTTATTGGCTTTGTCTAGCCTTTCGTTAGCCTCCTCTGCTACTTGCAGAAAATACATATCGGATACAAGCCCACGTGCAGCGGTAACTGCACCATCGGAAATGTATTCAAAATTGGTTAACTAAGATAAAGCCATCGCTTTCTATTTCTTTATCTATCAGACATCTCAAACAATGAATATGAAACCTTTGTACCACCATAGTTATGAGCTAATTTCTGAAGATGTCTATAGTGAAAAATAAAAATTTGCCCCTACTGGGTTATGCTGTAATCAAAACGAACTGGTAGGGGTGATAGCTCTAGCCCTCTTTTGTCACTTTAGGAAAATTCCACATAATTACGTCAATTCAGCCAACGATAAGTCAAGCTTTAAACCCAGTTTGACAAAAGAGAGCTGAACAAATAGTAGCTAATGCTGATTATGGGATCTACATTAGTGCGGTATTGCTGACTTTGACTGGGTTCAATTAATTATTCTCTAGTTCAACTAATTATTCTCTAGTTCAATTAACTATTCTCCTTTTACAACATTTAATTTTTAGATGTGTTTATTATTCCACCGTTACTGATTTGGCGAGGTTCCTTGGCTGGTCAACATCCAAACCGCGACGCGCAGCAATATGATAAGACAAAAGTTGTAAAGGAATTACAGTTAAAACAGGAGAAAGTAATTCATTAACTTGTGGTACTGGTAACAACTCATCAAAAGTTTCTGTCGCTTCCTTATCGCCCATTGCAGTAACACCAATCAAGCGAGAATCTCTAGCCTTAGCTTCTTGAGCATTAGATAAAGTCTTTTCATAAACTTTACCAGGCATGGCGATCGCAACTACAGGAACTTTAGCATCTAACAAAGCAATTGGCCCATGCTTGAGTTCTCCAGAAGGATAACCTTCTGCATGAATATAGCTAATTTCCTTTAGTTTCAACGCCCCTTCTAAAGCAATTGGATAATTAATTCCACGTCCCACAAAAATAAAATCTGTAGTTTCAGTAAATTCGTGAGCTAACTCCTCAATATAACGCTCTTGACTTTCCAAAATTATTTCAATTTGTGCCGGAAGTTGTCTTAACTCCGTAATAATCTCCTCAATTTGAAGATTAGACAAAGTTTTGCGATGATAAGCTAAATCTAAAGCCAAGAAATAAAACGCCATTAATTGAGCAACAAAAGATTTAGTAGCAGCAACCCCAATTTCAATTCCTGCTCTAGTATCAATCAAATCTGGCACAATACTAGCCAAGGAACTATCAATGCGATTAGTAATTCCTAATAATCTAGCTTGATACTTAGCTGGTTGATTCTGACCACGCTCTTTTACCATTGCTAAAGCTGCTAGAGTATCTGCTGTTTCTCCAGATTGCGTAATCCCAATAGTCAAAGTGTTAGCAGTTATTGGCGGTGGAGAATAGCGAAATTCTGAAGCATATTCAATATTTGTATGTATTTGCGCTAATTCTTGCAATAAATATTTACCTACTAATCCCGCGTGCCAACTTGTACCACAAGCAACAACCTGAATATGTTCTATATCAGCATAAAGTTCTGCTGGTAAACCTAAATTAATCGGCGATTGCTCGGAATCGGGATTCCACTGATGATTGAGATAAGCTTCTAAACAAGTCCGTACAACTCCTGGTTGCTCGTAAATTTCTTTAACCATGAAGTGGCGGAAACCTTGTTTTTCTACCAGGATAGGATTCCAGTTAAGAGTGCGGGGGGTTTTCTTGAGGCGATCGCCCGCAAAGTTGTAAACTTCTACTCCTAGAGGTGTGAGTCTAGCTAATTCCCCATTTTCCAACGGCAACACAGCACGGGTATATTGCACAATAGCTGGAGTATCCGAAGCACAGAAAAACTCTCCTTGCCCAAACCCAATCACTAAAGGTGCTTGCTGGCGTACCACAATCAACTCATCAGGAAAATCAGCAGAAATAACTGCTATAGCAAAAGCCCCCTTAAGTTTATTTACAGCTTGGCGAACTGCTTCTAGCAAAAGTGAATGTATCTGAGGGTGAGCAGGTGCGGGGGGATTCGATAAAAATTCCGCTATTAAATGGGGGATAACTTCTGTATCGGTTTCTGAGCGAAATTCGTGTCCTAGCTTTTTCAGTTCCTCGCGCAATTCACGGTAATTTTCAATAATCCCATTTTGTACTACAGCTATGCGTCTTTTCGTATCTGTATGGGGATGGGCATTATGTTCCTCTGGTTTACCATGAGTTGCCCAGCGAGTGTGTCCAATACCAAGTTGCGCTGGACTTGCCTGCATTTCTAACTTTTCTCTGAGGTTACGCAACTTGCCTTTAGCACGAACGCGATCGAGTTCACCTTCGGACACCAAGGCTATTCCAGCAGAATCGTAGCCTCGGTACTCTAATTTTTCTAAACCTGCCAACAAAATTTCCGTAGCTGCTTGAGTGCCGATATAGCCAACAATTCCGCACATAGAACGCACTTCCTCTTAACGCTGAATAATTTTATAATTACTTGCTCAAACCTAATCGGCGATCGCAAAATCGTCAATCATCCTTTTGTATATTGTGTAATTCTTTACGTAATAAAAAAAAGAGGAAGCCATTAGCCTCCTCTGTAACATTGCACCCCAGAGATATTGAAAAGCAAATAAAACAAATAACTTTGTTTAAGGGCGCTTGCTATTAGTTCTCTCCAATTGAGATTAGAGAGGAATTCTGACCATTTTATTAGTAAGCCAGACCCATACTGCGAGTTGTTTCTGCGCCCAGGTATACTCGGATACTGAGGAAGTCTGTAGGACAAGCAGTTTCACACCGCTTGCAACCTACGCAGTCTTCTGTCCGAGGCGAAGAAGCAATTTGCGCTGCTTTACAGCCATCCCAAGGAACCATTTCCAGAACGTCAGTAGGGCAAGCACGTACACACTGGGTGCAACCAATGCAGGTATCGTAGATTTTGACTGTATGAGACATCTCTTAAAAACTCCAAACGAGTGTTCTCTTGTATTTAAGACCAGAATTCAGGCTTAGTTTACCGCAGGTCTTGAGTCCAGGTTGCATAAGCGCTACATAACTTCAAAGTTTTTAATATCTTGGGAGCTTTTTCGTAATCAATCTCCTGTAGCCCACATTTTGCACTTCATTTTGTAGCACAAAAAGCTACATAGTTCCAGGAAAAAACCAGAATTTTTTTGAGTAAAAATACTTAACAGTTATGGCAAAAACCACGCCGTACTACATTACCACTTTCGACAGATGTATCGTATTCTATTCATAAGTTTGCCTAAAAGCCTCAAAACCTTTGCCAGTGCTGTTTTGGAGGAGATTGTCGCTTTCTGAACTAATATATAGTTAATTTACCTCTACCTCTTGGGCATTTCCGGCCTCTGGACTGACTTTCTCTAATTCTTCTTCCAGAATTTGAATTGCTCCACTAATCCGTAGTAATGTATCGCGCAGATTTGCTTGTTTCGCCTCTAAATCTGCCATTACTTTTTGTCCTGATGCAAATTCGGCTTTCAGTTGCTCTAGGCGTTTCTCCAGTTGGTCTTTCATTATTTAATTAGGTTCCTTTGACTTTTAGATTCATGGAAATAAATGTACCAGTACCAGAATATTGGGGGGTAGCATCAGGAATAGGACTAGGTACAGAAGGTTGTTGTGCGGGAACCATAACTTGAAATTTGGCGTTGAAAGATGCGCCTTTTAGCAATACAGGCTTACCACCAGATTTGGTCTTTGTGGCTTTTTGGTTGCCAGCAAGGGATTCAATCGAGAGTATTCCCACTCCAGGAATACTATATTGGGGGGTCATATAGGTACAACCAGGCACGATGACTTTTTTTTCGTCGCCATCTATACAGACTAATTTCTGGTTAATTTTATCCTTGCCTGTGCCAATTAAATCCCCTGGACGGACGGTGACAATTGCTTGTCCGAAAGTGGGGTTAAACATGGCTTTATCGCCAGTGATGAGAATGAAGTCAGCCATTATTTGGTGATAGTAATCAAGGATTTTTAGAGATGAGTCATGACAATTTCATGATGTTAATGCCGCTCTAAAAGTAACCCCGTCTAAAGAAAACCACCCATTATTTCCAGAAACTACTTGGACTTGTCCATCAGTTAAAATATCAAGCCTACCTATTGCATTATTATTTGTTTGAACCGCTTGAAGTTCTCGATTAGATGGTATATAACCAGCAGGGAGCGTAAAGATAGTGGTATTGTTGGTTCCACCCCTAACTAAACCTCTGAGGTGAACTATCCCCAAACTATCTTTGAAATATCCAGCAGGGTTATAGCCATTATCGTAGTTAACCCAACTATTCTGGAAGGTTGGCGTTTGCCATGCTTCTTGCTCTAATTTTGTTTGCCCTCCTCTTACTTCTAGTTTTGCTACCGGATTATTGGTTCCAATTCCTACACCGCCAGAAGATATCAAGGCAATATGATCGTTCCAATCATTTGATGTGCCGATTTCTAAAGTCGTCTGTTCTTTTAGTCCCGGATCAGTAGAGTTAGGGTTGCGTGAATAGTAGCGTATCCATGCAGCATCACCACCGCCACCCGCAGGATCTTTAGGAAACATAATGCCGTTGTTTTCCGTGCTTCCAGCACTGGGTTGTATTGCTCCTTGGATTGATATATTTCCATTTTTGGCGATCATCAACTTGTGATCGCTAATTCCGTCTAATGAAAAAGAAAATGATCCATCCTGACGAACGCCAACATCCCAATAAGAACCTGTTTGTATTCCTCCAATACGTCCATAACGGATAGAAGCTCTGTTATCTCTCCAAGTAACATGGGGATTGGATAACATGATGCCATCTGCTCCACCCGCACCAATGGTCACATATTGATTAGTTCCATCTCCCCATTGAGATGTTGTGGTTACGACCAATTTATTCCATGAACCTACACCACCAGTGTTAACTGTTAAATTTCCGGTAATAGTTTGACTGCCATTAAACTCGTTAGTACCTCGTGTTGCTACTTCGTTCCAAGCAGGATTTGAGGTTCCCGCAGATGCAATTTTTCTAAAGAAAACTCGATCGTTGCTTTGATAAGAAGCAGCAATTTGGAGTTGATTATTATTATTTAAATTACTATGTCTAGCGGTGATAAGATGTGTCCAATCGTGTGATTTATCTGGTACGTCTCCTACAATTTCTAGACCATCATTTTGATAAAAACCGGACATAAGAGGACTGCCAAAATTTGACAGATTACTTTCATATCCCAACTTAGCAGCACCATTAACAGTTAAATCGCCAGAAATTGTTCCTGAAGTGATTTTATCAGCCGATAAATTAGGTATTCGTGCAGTATCTAATTGTCCTGTCCTGATATTTGTAGCATCTATTTCTCCTGAAATTGCCCCAGTTACAGTTAAATCCCCGTCAATTTTTAAACTACCTGTTAAAACTGCTAAATTTGGATTTGTATTTCCTCCAGAACGAAGAGTCAAAGCTTGACTATTAGAATTTGGTAAGGATAATCCTGAATATTCTCGATTATTAGCATCGAGAGTGATAGTATCTTTAATTGTCAGTTTTGCCAGCTTGACGCTATTTTCAGGAGTTTGAGTAGCAAAGCCCAAAATAGGTTTTCCAATCCAACGAGTATAACTATCGGCTACATCGTCTTGCTGTTGCTGTTGTTTTTCTTCAACATAGTGAATGTAAAGTTCGCCGTCAGTAATACTACCAAACTCAAAAAATGTAGTATCTTTTTTTAAGACAATCAGATCGCCATTACTATTTATAGCCGAGCCAGGTTTAATTAAAACAGATTTAGTATCTGTAATCAATTCAACTTCCAACCCTTCAATAATTCCTGATATATGAAGACTCTGATTATGGTAGCGTTGGCGATCGCTAAGGTATTTATGTTGAAGCTCAAAATCATCTTCTAGAAGATATTGCCCAGCAAAATAGTTAGGGCGTTCGTTAGCAAAATTAGTAAAATCGGTAGTTTTAGCCATTTTGGTTCCTTCAATTTAGCTCAATGATTGACTGGTTGTTCCTAAAATAGTGGGAATGGTTTTTTCTAAAATAATCTCTCCTTTTTCATTTTTACGGCAAATTTGTAAAATATCTTTGGGAGGAACGGCTGCGAGAGTAAAGTCTTCATCTAACAATTTATAGTTAGATAAACTCTGATTTATATTTAAATAAGCTTTCACACTTACTTTACCTGCAATCTCAACATTGTTAAGATTTTTAATTGTCACAGCTAACCTATCTATATTTTGAAGAAATTGCTGGTAGTAGAGTGTACGCTTAATTATAATTTGATTATTTTCTCTAATAGTCTCTGGAGTTAATAAATAATAATCCGAAACTTCATCTTTTAGACGAACTGTAATTTTATTTAACCAATCTGTTGTAGTTGTGTTGGGTAGGGTCATTTTAACAATAGCTTCTAATTCTACTTTTTCAATAATCGCAATCTGATTAGGCTGCAATTCTTGAATTTTTGGTTGATCAAACACTCGAAAACTATCAGGTTTAGTCCACATATATTCGGTTAGCTTCATCCCCGATTGTTGCAATTGACCACCTTGTTTAAAAATTGTATTTCCTGCAATAATTTTTCCTTTTTCATCTTGACGACAAATTTTGAGGACAGGTGATAAATTGATAGGTTGCTCTAGCAGTATATTTGTATATTCTTTGTCATTTATATAAAAATAAAGATTAATTGTTAAGTTTCCGACGAAAGGTTTATCAGTTCGATTCGATAAGCTAACATTAAAACCCGCTAAATTTTCCTGTAAATGCTGATCATTTAAATCTTGTTTAACCGAAAAAGATTGATGATTTATAGTTGTTTCTGGAGAATAAGGAGTAATTAGTTTTGAGTTGCCTTGGATGTGAACAAGTAACTGTTCAGCTAATTGATTAATTTGAATATTATTAATTTTGCTAGGAGTAATCGTAACTTCTAGGGCGAATTTTTGAGATTGTGGAAGCGCAAATAATTTGAATGGATAAGCAACGTGCGATCGCTTCGTTATCTGCATCGTTGGCACAAGAATTTTTAGGGTATAAAATGTCTGTGCTGGCTTTTCTCGGTCGATAATTGCTTTAGCAATTTTAGCCTGTCGCCAATACTTCTCAGGATCCCGGTCTTTTAAAGTTAGTTGAACTTGAAAATAGTTGGGAAAATCATCAAATTGATCGAAAACTTTAACCTTTTCCCCAAAGCCGGAATTTTTCAGATAAATCTCTAAAATATCAATTAATCCTTGCTTTGTTCCTCGCAAACGATATAGTCGTACTATTTCTTGAATAAATGCTTTTTTAACTTTTACCTCCCAATCATCCCGTAAACTCAAAGCTACCCAACCTGCTAACCAAGGTAGAAATTTCTCTGGTGTTTCTTGAGGATTGAAATAAACATGAATATTATCAATAATTTCTTCTAATCCTGGTAAATTTTGAGTATCGGCTGTAATAATTTGCTCTTTACTAGGAGTTTCACTTAGTCCACTGAGAATTTTTTCAAATGCCAGCAAAAACTGACCAAGAAAGACATCATTTTGGAGAATTGTAGGTAAATATTGTTGATAGCTACTAATAAGTTCAGATTTTTTTGCGTTCATTACCAACTTCTACCAATATTGTAAATTTGCTATCCTTGAGATTAAATTCCACTAATTGATTCTCTGCTAGAGCAATCTCAGATTTATAAGTTTTATCTTTATCTTTAATTTGAAGATTTTCAACATAATCTACACCTTCTAAATCATCTAATAATTTATATAATTCTGAGAGATAAACATTTCGACCAAAATGCCAGCCTTTACCTTGCCAATATTTTTGTGATCGCAAAGGATCAAAAAACATCATAACTTCTGCTTGTGCCTGTATTTTAACAGCTTCTGCCTTTGCGCCATCCTTAAGCACTAATTCCGCTTCTACCGTTATAGAGATCTTTTCAGCTTCGACAATATGAAGGCGAGTAGTTAAAAGTCTGCGGGCATCGAGAAAGTTAAATAAGGATTCATATTTTTTTTCTTGATTTACTCGACTATTAGGTTCGGGAACAACTACTAAACTAATATGCCCTTTAGCAAAATCATCAACTTTTGACTCTAGATTTCGCTGTGCTAAACATTTAATTCGTGCAATTTTTAAGCCATCAGACTGTTTCGATTGATTCCAATCGACAAGTACCAATTTTTCAAAATCATCTGAAGTAACTGCTCGATAAATTTGGCGTAATTCTAATAAAGTATTCTGAATTTCTGATTGCAAACTTTTTTGTTTTTCTTGGTTAGAACTATTAATCGGGAGATTCCATTCTTTTCCTTTAAGCAAGCTCAAAAAACTGGCATAATTCTCATCAGGAATTTGATTAACCCGATAAAGAGTCATTTCTGTTAACCATGCTAATAATTCAATCAGAATAATTCCCGTATCTGTAGGATTATGATCTGTCCACTCTGGATATTCAACTGGAATTTGAGAAATGGCTTCTTCTACTAAGTTTGCATAGGTGCGATCATCGAGATTCGGTAAAAATAAAGCCATCTGGTTTCCTCTAATTTAAAAATTATTAATTTAAAAGTGAGTTAACATTGACGGTGTGATTTCCAGAATAAATTAAAGAATCAGCACTGAGTAATGCGTTGGCTTTTGTTATAGGTAAATTTACCTCTAGAAAATTAACATGATCTACTCCTGGAATGGATTGAATAATGGCGTAGAAATCTGATTTTTGCGGGTAGCGACAAAATTGCCACCCCTCCCCTTTGCCTCCAGTTAAGGGATGGAGAAAGGCTTCTAAGCGTTGTTTTACGCTGTTTCTAATCATGTCTGCATCTTCAAGAGACACAGGAGTTATAGTTGTAGTAACGGTGACTTCTTGCCAGGTTGGGGCTGTCACTACTAAATCAACAGTCGTTTCACAACGGGAACGGATATAGGTTTCGACTCGCTCTAGTAAAGCTAAACTAGGGGTTGGTTGGCGATCGCTACTAGCGGGTAAAATGATCAGTTTAACTTGCCCCGCACGCCGATTAATTTCCCGCATCATTTTTTCAAAGTTAGCTGCTTCGGTAGCATTAATTGTCTGCAACTTTTCACGGAGACTATCTTCAAATGGCATATTTTGTTTAGTTGGATCGAGCCAGATTTTTTCATTGAATGGGCTAAAATTAGCCGTTAACAAATCTGGTGGAACTACTTTAACTCTGGCGACATCTGTAGAAGCTTCGTAAGCTAAATCTGCCATATCTTCAAGAGTGACAGCGCGATCGCGGTGACGTAGTTGCTTGGGTACTCGTTCTTTCAGACGATCTAAAGTTTCCTGTTGCGCCCCACCTGCTGCTGCTTCTAGGTTAATTACCCGATCAATGTAGGGAATAGTAGTTTTCAGTTGACTAATGGTTTGTGATGTGATGTTTCCTTGTTTACCTCCTCCAGTACGATAAAAAGACAGTCGGATATTATTACGTCCCCTGGGGGGAATCATCCCTGCTTGTCCGTTGCCAAAGCGAATTTCACCCGTTTGTCGATCCAAAATATAATGGCGATCGCTCGCACTAGAAGCGTAAAAATCTGCTACTTCATCCCAAAGCACCCAAACTTCTTCAATTTCTTCTAAATTATCTCGAATTACCTTAAGTTTCTTAGAGTCTACTTGAGGGGGAATTTTGCCTTCTTGGACTTCTAATTGTTGTCCCATCAAAATGGGGATATTATTGGCAACAAAAACCTGATTTGGCTCGTAGTTACTTGAACCTAAAACTTCTTCTCGTAGACTAATCGCCTGAACTGCCCAAATTGTATTAGTTAACAAACAACGTATACGAGGTTTAACCCTAAAATTACCTGTTAACCAACGAACTCGCAACCAATATAGTTGTTTGCCAAATGTTTCTATTTGGCTGAAATCTGCGGGAGCAATAAATTTAATTAAACCTCGTTGAGAAAATGCCTGAGTTTCATCCTGTACCCCTAACGGTTGCCAACCCATTGGATTAGAATATTCCCAAACTAATTGGGGTTGCTTAGGGCGAGTTACGAGGTACTTATCAGGATAATTTTGTTGCAGAGGTGGAGTAATTGTAACTTGATTATTGCTAATATCGCTAATGGTATAGTTATTATATTCTTTAACGTTTAGTGTATTTTGAATTTGTAGGCGATCGCCTTTTTTCCAACCCGTTAAATCAGCAATTTTCAGTGTGTTGTTTCCAGAATTTGCTGTTTCTGTGAGGATGGTTTCTGCTGTAATATCAACTGATAATTCATTTGGTAACGGTTGTTCAACTTGTGCATAAAGAGTAACGGTTTTATTTCCAAAATTATTATCAAATCCTAAGTATAGAGTTGCTTCTTGATCTACAGTAGGACTAAAAGGTTGAAAATAACGATTAACAATACTATTTTTAGGATAGTCCTGGCTAAGTTTTGAGGTCAGGTTAACTTGATTAGTTTCAGAGTTTATCGTTGCTATTTGATATTTTTCAGAATTAATTGTTAAAAATTTATCATTATTTAATTCTTTAATTTCTTTTAAACTAAGTGCTTTATCCCCGCTAGAAGCATTTTGCTTCAATTGTGTATCATAGGGATAGGAATAGTTAAAATCATTATCAGCTAAATAAGTAGTATTTTCTAAGATAGCAAATTCGTAGGTTAATTTTAATGATTTAATTATAGGCGGATCGTAAGTTGGAGGAATTGTCTCAGCGATAATTAACTTACGCATAATTCGAGTGCCGATCGCTAAATTTGGGTTTAAAATTCCGGTTTCAAGCGTCAGCTTATTATCCTTGGGGCTGATATCCTTAATTTGATTTTCTTCGGGAAATCCCCCAGTAAGAGGAAGAATACGAATTTTATCGCCAATTGCAAATAAATCCAGAGTATCAACTTTAATTTCTTTAATTTCGCTCTTTCCTGTGAGGATTGCCTCTTTCAAAACTGCCAAGTCATTATAAATAGGATATTGGCGCTCATCTGCTGCTTTTCCATAATAACCTTGAGTAATTCGGGCGCGAATCCAATAGCGAGTGTCTCCATTAACAGTGCTGGGAGAAGGTATATGTTCGGTAAATTGTAACTTTACTTGGATAGTATTATTTTCGGTAAACTGAATCGCTGAGAAATTTTCCATCCATCTTAGTTGATTATTTTCAGCGGATATTTCTTGCCATATCTGACCATTTCCAATTTCCCAGGTAATGATTAATTTATTTATAATTACAGGTTTATGTGTTAATTTGATATCAATAGTAATAATTGTATTGGGTCTAATATATGTAGCGTTTAAACCCATATAAAAAGTATCATTAATGTTTGGCTGTTCACCAAAGGGATAAAAATCTTTGCTGAGGTCTAAAGGAGTAGCATTAAAGAGACAAACTTCCGGGAGTAAATTAGATTGCTTGATATTGATATGACCTTGAATATTTGTAATTTGAGGTAAATTTAAGGATATAGAAGATATATTCGTTAATTTTGCTTGCAACCATTTTTCTGTCTGTCCTTGAATTTCATAAAGAGTTGGAATATGTAATTTAGTAAATGTAATCGTACATTGATTATTTTCGTAACTTGTGCTAGTAGGTTGAATTGTTTGCCATTGATAACCATCCCAATAAGACCAATCAAGGGGTAAACTTTGTAATGCAATAGCACTCTGGTCGCTATTAGTAGTAATAATCAGTTTGAGTTCTTGTAACTCTGGTAAATTGAAAATTTCAGGACAAGTTATATAGAGAGAATGAGGAATAAAGGTATTGCCAACAAAAGCTAAGAAAGCTTCGTCTTTTTGTCCGGTTGCTTGCAAAGTGCAATCGCTATATTTATCCTGATTGGGTTCACGCACAAATACTGCTTGTAGTTCAGTCGTTGTGACAACTAATTCCCGATCCGTTTCAAACACGATTTCTTCATCAGAACCCTCTTTTGGCGGTGCAGAGACTTGAGTATGAGCAGGAACTAACCCATCTACGGGACTTCCTTCTGCCAAATAGAAGGTTAAGGGAACCTTAGCAGGTTCAGGTGGTTTGAGTTGTCCCCCAATTAAATCTAGGAAAGCGAGGAAGTTTTTTTCTGGAACTTGATTTAAGCGATCGCTTACTAACTTTACCATCCGCCCAAAGATGCGAATTAATGCCCTGCCTGCATCTGTGTTACCTTCAGGTGCAGGTTTCCAGTCAGTAAACGATTGCACTAAAGTCTCAGTTTGTTCAACAATCTCCTCATAGCTGCGTTGATCAATTTTGGGAGGTTTTGGAGGGAAAGAAGCCATAATAAATTACTGTAAATAAAAGGGATAAACTAAATTAAAGATATTATTTGTAGTACGAACTTGATAATTTACTTGAATTAAAATTACATTTGGTTGATTGCGATCGGGAATTGTATCAACATCTAAAACATCAATACGAGGTTCCCATTCAATTAAGGCATCTCGCACATCGCTAACAATTTGCCCTACCGTTCCTAAACTATTAGGATAAAATACCTTTTCGTGAATATCACAGCCAAAATCAGGACGCATTACCCGCTCTCCTTTGGCAGTGCTAAGAATCATCCAAATAGACTGTTGTACACTTTTTTCATATCGTGACATCTCAATCTGACCATTTTTATCTAGTTGAATTGGTAAAGTCCATCCCACCCCTAAAAAATCAATTTCCATTACATCATCTCCAATGAACCATCATTTACTTTAACTCCGGCTGAACACTTAATCCCTAAACCAGATTGGGCTTCTAGTTCATACTTTTCGTTAGCTTTAATAGTACAATTTTTACCTACTTCTAATTGATAATTTTGTTGAGTTTTTATTTGCAAGTTTTTACACTCAATAGAAATATCATTGTCACTACTTTTAAAAGTAATTTTTCCTTTACTTTCAATAATCAAATCTTTTTCCACTTGAATGTTCATCGTGTTATTTTTCGAATCAATAACTATTTTATTTTTACCAGTTTTATCTTGAATGATAATGTTTTCTTTTCCTTCAGTATCATCTAAAACAATCAGGTGACCGCTACGGGATTTAATCACTCGTTGATTATTCTTACCATCATCATTTTTTACTGGTGGCTTGTCTTTTCCGTTCCACAAAGATCCAAGAATATAAGGAAAAGCCATATCACCTTGTTCAAAAGCCACTAATACTTCATCATCAACTTCTGGCAAAAAGTAAATTCCTTGGTCATTTCCTGCCATTAGGGTTAAAACTCTTGCCCAATCACTTTCCTCTGCTTGAGAAAGCCAAGGAAATTTTACCTTGACTCTGCCTAACCCTTCTGGGTCTTTATTATTAGTAACTAAACCAACTGTTACTCCGTAAAAATGATGATCTTGGTTATTAGGTATTAACAAATCTAGTCCGTTCATGCGGCGTTTCTCCTCACAGTAAATGAAGTTTGATAACCCTGATTTTGTGTATAGGAATGTTCCACACTACTGATATAATAAAGACCGCTAAATCTTTTACCAACTCCAGTAATTTCAATCACTTTCCCGGCTCGTAAATTAGGATTGCCTTGACAAGTTCCCTCACCAGTAATGTAAGCGATCGCCATATCATGAAACTGTCCTAATGCCATTTGTTCCGCTTCTTCTTTACTTGATACAGGTTGGTTAACTCTCGTATGGCTCGATTCTCCAAATGCTTTTTTGACTGCTTTTGCTCCAGAAGTCGAACCTGCCATTGTGCTACCTTCGTTTCCTGCCTCAGCCTTGCCTATCACCTCTTTCTTTTCTTTCGGAATCCAGCCCCTTACTTCCAACTGTTGTACTTGATTCATCGTACTTAAGCGGGGTAAAAATTCTTGTAAATTTTTTCCATAAGTGAGAGTTAAAACTTTAGCTTTAGCATTCTGATGAGGACGAAAATAAAGTATTTTGCCCTCCACCATGACTTCATAACCAATACGTTTAGCTCGCTCTTGTAAAAACTCCCAATCTGTTTGATTATGCTGCAAAATATATTTTAATTTAACTTTACTATCAGTAACTTTTGGTGTAAATCCCCTAGTTCTAGCAATTTGACTGAAAATTTCACTATCCTTAACTTCCAAAAAGGATTTTGTGTGATGACCTCGCAACAAACGATGGCGTAAATCATGACCTCGCACCACTAATATTGGTGCTGTATCTTGAGAATATTCTGGTTCTAATCCTGTAATTTCTCCTACTATTACAGTTTTAAGTTCTTGTCCATATCCCATCTGAATTTCTACTTCATTGCCGACATCAAAGACTTTGTCATCTACCCATGTCATTTCTTGTTTTACTAAGTCCCAAGTAACTAATTGCAACTCAAACATACTTGGTGCTGACAAATCTTCAGATACTAAAGCCGATACCAGATCAGCTTCTATCTCTGGATCCAAGAGTTTTCCTTGAATCAAAATATTGAGATGAGGATTTAATAAAGAAGCATCATTAGGCATGATTTAGCTCCTCTGAGTCAGGCTAGTAATCCGCAAAGGAGGAATTGTTAGAACCATTCCAGGGTTTAAAATCCGAGGATTATTTAAATGATTTTCTGCCGCAATTATACGCCATAGAGAAGGATCACCATATTCTTCAGTTGCAATACTACTTAAAGTTTCTCCCCGTTTAACAATTCTGACCGGATCATCAATAGGATTAGCAATCTTTGCCGCTTTTAGCGGCTCTCTCCACTCTTTAAATGTACAGCTTAATGTTGCTCTTACAGGTGTACCATCTTCCAGAAAATGGGTCAATTTTTTGGTAACTTTTTCTAAAAAACCATCAGCCATTAACACGCTATCTTTACCAGATATCGTTCCCCAAATTAGTTGGCAACGAGGAGGACGTTTGGGATCTGTTTCAATGCGAGGCTGAGTTAAATTAAAAATGTCGCGCGTATATTTTTGGACATTTTCTGGCGGATATTTAATCAAGGTAGTGTCAAAAAATAAATCAAGGCTGAGTTGAGCCAATCCTTGATCCGGAACTGGTTGATCTTTTTCCATGTTCCAAGCAGTTTTAACAATTTCTATTTGATTAGGGTTGAAAAGAACTTTAAATTTATCCGTAAATTTTCCTGGCTTACTTTTTTCTGCTTTGATAGTTAATTTTTCTAGCGCCATTGATTTTTTCCTCTGCGTTCACTTTCAATAACTAACCGTCGCATAAGTTTGCGTTCAACTTGATTGGCTATAGTATCAACATCAATATGGGGTTGAGTTGCTACTGGAGAAACTGAGGTTTCTTTTAGTGATAAAGGACTGGTGAAAGTTCTGGTAGATGATGCAGAATCTGTATTTGATATTGAATTGTTGCTCGATAGATTTGGTTGCTGGTTAATACTTCTTGATGATAGGGTAGTTTTAGCTAGAGGTAAAGGCAAAGATTGAGCTTTTGAAGAAGGGGTAGTTAGGGAAGTTACTGAGACAATGGCAAGGGGAGAAGTTTGATTAATTTGTGAGATAGAGAGATTAACAGGTTGTGTGTTAACGATAGAGGCGGGTTGTTTGATTGAGCTTGCGTTCTCCGAAGACTTATTTTGTGGCGTTTGTTTTGGGTAAACTAAAGTATTTAAATCATTGACAAGAGGAAGAAAAAATTGTGATCTAGAATAATCTTGTAGTTTTGCTTGAATGATAGGGACTGGCTGATCAGGAATATTTGCAAATTCTTGTAATAACGGTATTTCTGCTGTTTTTGGTAATTCTTCCGCAACTGGTTGGGGTGAAACTACGGGAATTTTTGATGAAGCGATCGCACTTGGGTTAATTGTGGTAATTTGCTCTAAAATCGGTTGAGATGGCTGATTGAGATTTGATTGGGATATATCTGAAGATGTCGGCGAGTCGGTGAATTTAGCTTGCAACGGCATTGATAACGTTTTTGCCACTGCTGGTGTAATTGGCTGTGAGGAAACTACGGGAATTTCTGATGAAGCGATCGCACTTGGGTTAATTGTGGTCATCTCCTCTAAAATCGGTTGATATGACTGATTGAGATTTGATTGAGATATAGGTGAAGATGTAAGTGAGTCAGGAAATTTAGCTTGCAACGGCATTGATGACGTTTTTGGCAATTCTTCTGTAATTGATTGTGGTGAAACTACAGGAATTTCTGATGCCAAGCTATCCGTTGGGTTAATTTGTTTTTCTAAAGTCAAGAACTGGGTTATTTCATCTGAGACATTAGAGGTTGATAAATCTGTTGTATTTTGAACAGGTATAGTATTATTAAAAGTTGTAATTGGTAAAGATTGAGTAATATCAAGTTTTCTTTGAATTATAGGAACCGAATCATTATTTTCAAATACAGGTTGCTGAAAATTCGGTACTTTATTATCTATTCCTTGTTGTTTTGTAGATGAAACAGGCTGTGCATAAACAAGAGGAACAGAGTCCGATGATAGGGTATTAGGATTACCCCAACGTTGCATTTGTTGAGTGAGAAGAGGCAAACGATTTAAAAAGCGATCGCAACGATTAATTATGCGTTGACTCATCGCCATTTTCATCATTCCTGGTTGGCGTAACGGGCGGGTGAGCCTATTTACCAACCCATCATTAAGAGAATCTTGCCAGTTTGATAAAGAATTTGCCATGATTCTATAACTTAGAAATTCCTTGATGCACCAGTTCAATTTTTTCTACAGCAATTTCGTCATTACTAGCATTAAATTGGGGGCCTTCCCACTTTACCGGATATGCTTTTTTAAACGTCCACCACATCACCGGAATTTGCTGATTATTCAGTAAGAGAATCGTCCCGTTCAACTGCTGAATTAGTCCTTGGCTAGTTGATTGATACCAGATATAAAACAAATCAGTATTGATTAATCCTCGACTTAAGACTAAGTTGGGGTAAGTGGTATGTTTAGGAAATTTATGAACGTAACTATTTAATCCTCCTTCCTCATAAGATTCCAACTCAATTTCACTACTTAGACCGCTAACTTCGCTAAATCCACCAACAATAACTCCTCCAATTTCTACAGCAAAATTATAAGCCATGTAGGGATCATGTCCCACTAAACTGGCAGTTGAACCTGCGGCTAAAGCTGCATTAAGTCCGATAAATGCGGGATTCATCTTTTTTCCTCCCTAAAAACTCTGTACAAAGTTGAGGAATTGTTCAATCGCTAAGTCGCTGATTAATTTGTGCTACCTGCGTCACCCACTGCTGACGTTCTTGGTGTTCCATTGCCATAATCTGTTCGTAAGACCAGTGAAAATAATAGGCAAGGTAAGCTACCTCCTCTAGCAGTCGTTCTACGGGGTAGCAAACTACTCCCCCACTGGAGTAGTTTCCACTTCAAACTCTCCCTCACAGTGAGGACAAGCTACCCGCAGACGACTATGACCATTTTGATTAATCCTTTGATAAAAATCCTGTAAATAAACTAAATCTCCTGAAAACAAACCCTCAATTACTTTGGTGTTAACTTGGTCTAAACTTCCTAGTTTAACTATTGTCCTTGCTAACAGAATAATTACCAAATAACCTGGATTTTTTTGGACTCTTGGATCTCGGATTGGGGCAATTTCATCATAGGCAGTTGAAAGGCGCATAATGCCTTCATGGTGGGAGTTACCTTCCGAGTCGAGATATCCTTGAGGCAAGATAAAAGGAAATTCAGTTTGCTGCATGATTTTGCTCAAAGGAAATATTAACCAACGGTGATTCCTTCATGAACCAGTTCTAAAGTTTCGATCGCCACTTCATCAGAAGTAGCATTAAAATCTGGAGCATTCCAAGTCGTTGGCCAACAGTTTTCTAAATTCCAGCGAATTTTTTCTTCTCCTTTGTCATCAGCCAAAATAATCGAAAGATTGCGGCGATCGCTATCTCCATTTTGTAATTTCTTATGCCATTCCCACAATTCTTTATTATCAGTAATACCCCGTTTTAGTGTGATATTACCATAACTATTAAGTCCTGGAATTTGACGTTGGTTTAATGCTTTATCTGTTCCTTCTCGATAAGTTCCCGCTTTCCGAGTTGCCGTCAAACCATTACATTCACGAAACCCAGCATGAACAATACCATCCCATTCAACCCAGAAATTATAGCCACTGTAGGGGTCGTGGGGGTTAGAAATTGTCGGCATAAAAAAATCTCCTTCAACAAATTTGAATTAAGTAAGTGTAATTCCGCTACTATCTTGAACAAGAAATAGTTGGATAAATTCTCCCGGAATAGTGGGAGCTAATCCAACTTCTGCTACTACCTGTCCCATTTCTCGATTTTCAGGAGGGTTAGTTTCGGCATCACATTTGACATAAAATGCCTCTTGAGGTAAGGCACCTTGAATAGCACCTTGTCGCCACAAAGATTCACAATAAACGCTCAATTCCCTTTGCAGTCGCACCCATAAAGGAAAAGCATTAGGTTCAAATACCGTATCAGCTAAGTTACGATTTACCCAGCGTCCAAAGGTGAGAAATAAGCGACGCACGTTGATATATTGCCATTCAGGTGATGGACTGAGAGTACGCACTCCCCAAACTCGCATTCCTCTTCCTTGGAAGCTACGGATAAAGTTGACTCCTCCTGCGGTTTTTGGATTAAGCTGTGCTTGCTCAGTGGGAGTAAGGGAAAAGCTGAGATCCAGTACCCCTTCGAGTGGAACATTGGCAGGTGCGCGATGTACACCAACTGCGCTATCGCAACTTGCATAAATGCCCGCAATATGACCGCAGGGAGGAATAGCATCTTTACGATCTTCTATTGTTAGCCAAGGTGCATATAAGGCTCCGTTGTGGCTAGAAAGTGCCTTTAGTTGTCTATCTAGCTTGTCTACACCATTCCCAGCATCAAGAATGGCAAAGCGATCGCCCATCTGTTCACAATGTTTTAAAATAGCTTGCTGCATCTCAAGAATTTGAGCAATTTGAGCATCTGCACCGAACATGATGTCGGGAGCACAAACTAAATCAATATTTTCTATGATTTCGCTCGTTTTTAAACCTTGTTGGAGAGCCTCAACCTTATCCTTAACCTTAATAGTATTGTGTTCTAAGGCAACAACATAACAAATACGACCTCCATTTTCAAAAAAACCTTTTATGGCATCTTTTAAATATCCCTCTGCTTGATCAAAATATTGGTCAAAATGAGTCGCTAAGGTTAGCTTTTTGGGTTCCTTGACTCCTGGTTTTAAAAATGCCTTGCCAAAGAATACCGGAACACCTGTCAGTAGCTCAGATTCTGGAGTCGGAACTATATGGTTGAGATAGATTCCTGGTATGTTTGGCTTTAAAGTCGGCATAGGAAAAACGGATAAGTTAGGCAAACAAACAGCAATTACTTGATTTCAACTTTTTGAACCCGACCATTGACTGAGACGGAAAATTACAAATTCTGCTGGTTTAACTACTGCTACGCCAATTTCTGTGACCACTTGACCTAAATCCCGCACTTCTGGAGGGTTATTTTCTGCATCGCATTTCACATAAAAAGCTTCTTGGGGTGTTGTGCCAAATAATGCACCTTTGCGCCATTCCATTACCAAAAAAGCACTGATATTGCGGCGGATTTTTGCCCAGAGTTCAGGGGTATTGGGTTCAAAAACTGTCCATTGAGTTCCTTTATCAATGGAGTCTCGCAGGTAACTAAAGTGACGGCGGATATTAACGTATTTAAACTCTGTATTTGCATCTCCACCCAAGGTACGCGCACCCCAGACACGGATATTCCCGTTTAACTTGCGAATACAGTTAATCCCATCAGGATTGAGTCCATCTTGTTTGGATTTACTGAGGTTATATTTTAAATCTAATGCTCCCAAAATAGTTTCATTGGCAGGAGCTTTGTGTACTCCCCTTTGTGCATCAACCCGTGCATAAATTCCAGCCATATGACCACTTGGTGGAATATAAATATTGTCATTGCTTGCAGGATCGAAAACTTGAATCCAAGGGAAATACAAAGCTGCATAGGCAGAATTGAATGGTTTTAGCTTTTTAATGTCATCAGTATTGCTCAAATTGATGGTTTCTTCGCTATCAAAAATTGCCATGCGATCGCCCATTTTTTCACAATGATCTTTGATATCATCCCTTAAAGCTAAACTTCCTGGTGCAGCGACGATGGTTATTTCATCAATAGCTTCAAAAGCATCCAAAACATCACTAACTTTATTTTCTCCACTTATCCAAGTTACATAACAACGAGTTCCACCATTTCTAAAAAAGCCATAAACAGCATGAGCTAAGGTATTTTGCCATTTAGTATCACCACTAGCAGCTAAAAAGTCACCAAAAAATTTCTTAAATTCACTAAAATTTGTTATTAGTTTAATTTCCCCTTCCGGTACAGATTGAGGATAGTAATCAATGCTAATCTCTCCAGGTGTAGGTGCTGTAGTAAATACAACTTGAGCTTCTTTATTATCATCATTATTTATTAGAGAAACACCGCTTGTTTGCTCTGTTTTACCAACCGTAATCTTGAACCCGCTAGTCACAACCGGATAATTGCTGAGTTTAAAAGTTGTATCCTTGCTATTTCCAATCCCAATTTTTTCTCCTTCTACTTTTTTCAAGCTATAAGAAGTAGATGTTTTACTTTCTTTACTAGGAGATGTAGTGGAATCAGTCAAGTTTGCAACAATAGATTTGGGGGTAATTGTGCCAATAAAAGCGGCAATACTGGTTCCCACTCCGCCAATTGGGGCGGAACCGGAAGCAATTTCTTCGACGTAAACCCCTGGAGAAAGATAGGTCGGCATTTCATTGACTCCTTAATAGGTTAAAGAATGTGAGTAATTACTGCTTTTTCAGAAAAAAGTTTTGCTCGGCAATTACTTGTCCACGCTAAATATTGAGTAATTTTGAAGCTTGTTGATACCCTGTTGCCGAGACAACAACGGTGATCGTGTGTTGACCTGACTTGGGCGATTCTAATCCAATTAAGCGATAATTACCTTGGCGATCGCTAATGGTACTCCCTCGACTATCTTGTATTTGTACTTGAGCATTTGCCAGCACTTTTTTTGGCTCATCTATATCATTAATTTTTCATTTAATTCCAGTTGGTAAAAGCACAATATTTGTAAGTGTAGTGGTAATTTTACCATTGACATCAGAAACTACTTTAAATAGTTGTGTAACTTTGTTATATCGAGTTGAGTTTTTAGGTAACGATGCCTCTAAACTATACTCCCCTACGGGTAAATTGGTAAAGTAAAAATAGCCATCATTGCTTGTAATTTTGCGGTCAGGTCGAACAAGCATTTTTTGCCATTGTGAACCGTATTGCAGTGCTTTTAGAGATAGTTGAGCCTGAAATTTTTCTGGCATTTTAATAATTTCGACTAGCGCACCAGAGATAGTTTTTTCTGTTTCGCCTTCTAACACTTGACCTGCGATCGCTATTTGTTGGTTAACTATAGATAATTTGAGCATCGCTACTCCTAAAAATTAAGGGTTGGGTTGATAAACTCCCACCAATCGCGCTTCTTCCCCTGTTTCATCTACAGGAACAGAAATGGTAACAGTACAATGCAATACAACCTTGGGTCTAGTTCCTTCCTTCCCCCCCATTGCTTGCCAAAATTCCCCAAAACTTTGTAAGTTACTAGGACGTAAACTAATTAGTCTCAGAGGGAGTTCTTGTCCTTCCAAGTTATCTCCAACAAAAGTTTCGGGAAGTTTTCGATGTCGCAGTAGCACCTTCATTACTTCACCTAAAAGTTGATGTTCTGTCCGCACATCATCTTCATTTTGCGGCCAAGCAGTAATCAGATATGAACAATCTACTCTAGCTGGGGGACGTTTTCTAATTGCTTTACCATTACTTTGCCGTTCTACTGACCACGCACTACTGCGTAACTCTAGATTCTCTTGTACATCATAAAGAAATAAATTGATAGCTGGCTTTTTTTTTATTGCTCCTTGATATGGTGTATCAAAACTGATAAAAACTTCTGTCTCGGCCGAGGGAACATCAGGGGGAAGTTCTCGCTTTAGTAGCAATTCTAAGGTAGTGTCTAGACCCTCTAGCATAATCTAAGAAATGTTTTTTGCGTTTGATAATTTAAAAGCTTATTATATGGGAATAATTATTAATTTCCATATGATAGAACCCATTTAGCTGTTTTGTACAGATTAATCATATTAAATATTGTTAAAAAATATTACAATCATTATTAATAAATACAAGATCTGTCACTTATTTAAAACCTTTTAAATGCAATTTTTCTTTAAATCAGTAATTTGGCATTGCTGAATTTTGAGGCTGCGCCATAAGTCAGATTGAGGCTTTTCTAGGTGTGGTTAAAAGATTTTGTAACAATTTAGGTGTAAAATAGGATATATAATAAAGTCGCGAAATTTCTAACTAACAGAAATAGTTCCAGCAAATTTCATTTATATGTATAGAGAAATACATATTTTGTAGGGATAAACAAATTGTTAGCCTCCCTAGATGTAATTCATTTACCTGAAAACTGCTGTAAGTATAGTTAAGCAACGTTTTTTATTAAAATTCATAGCCTGATGCAGGAGATGACCCATGTACCGCAAGCAAATATCTCAAAAAGTTTCACCCTCGCTTCGGTCAACATCAATAAATAAGGATATTGCCCCTATTTCAAGTGTTGGATCATTGTCATCAGTTGTACAGAGAGTGCAACAAGACCCAAATAGCGTCAGTGAGGATGAGAGACAGCAGTTAGAAAGTGCGATCGGTACAAGGTCAACACGAGAGATTTTAGCGGGGAAGCAAACCGCGTGGGTTCCAGAATTTCAGGGCATTTCCGCGCAGCTTTGGGGTGATTCTGGACAGGTTGGCGAACCAATTCAGGCGAAAGGAAAGGATAGTGTTGGGGTGTCCGAAGTGCAACCAGAAAATAAGACCGGACTACCAGATAACCTCAAAGCTGGGATTGAAAATCTCTCCGGTATAGCGATGGATGATGTGAGGGTTCATTACAATTCCTCTAAACCTGCTGAATTACAGGCGTTGGCATATACTCAAGGAACAGAGATTCATGTTGCACCAAGACAAGAGCAACATTTACCCCATGAGGCTTGGCACGTTGTACAGCAGAAGCAGGGAAGGGTGAAACCGACGATACAGATGAAGGGAGAAACGATTAATGATGATGCGGGACTTGAGCGGGAAGCGGATGTGATGGGAGGGAAAGCAGAGCGACGAGGGGAATATCAGTCAAAAAGGACGGGTAATGACCTTCGATTACATTCAGCAGAAGTTACCGAAGTGTCTCCTGCTCATCCCAAACAAATATTTCTAACTCCTAGTAACAGAAGCAAAGACGTAATCCAGCGAGAAACACTGAAAATCGTGAAGCGCAAGGATTATTCTAACGTATATGAAATAACTGGTCGTCCTGACTTCACAACTAAACTAAAAAAAGAGGTTTACGACCAAGCTGATCAAAACGGAGAGGAATACATCGTGAAGTTTTCCCAAAACAATGGAGTTTCCTACCAATTTCCAGCAGTCCATAGGCGACATAAACTTGCATGGTCTCTCTGGCGAGAAGCAGTGAATTCAATCCTTCTCGATGGGGATGAAGAAGATATGGAAGAATTACTGAAGCAATGTTTTTTATCTCCCATGTGGCAAACTTGGAACAAAACCGAGTACAACAATGCTTGGAACAAAGGTGACTACCTTGACGATATGTCAAAAGACTTTTTTAATCACCCCAACAATATCTGGCTGGGTCCGGGCGACGAGAATATGGGCAAAGGTGGAGGACTTGATAAACAGATCGAAAATTACATTGCAAATCCCAATAAGAAGAATCGGAAGCAGCTACGGGACAGTGCGTATGATCCACGAGATAAAAAAGAATTTGAATTTCGTGAACCAGATCCAACTCAAGGAGAAACAGGAGGATGGTATTTCTACAACATCCCTCCCTCTCCGAATAGTAAACAGATGGGAAAAACCACAGACTGGATATTAAACCATTGGAAAACCTAGTACTGGCACTAATCTTATAGGGTGCATTAAGGTTGTAATGTACAATCAACCGATAGAAAACCTCTCCTGCTAACGTATCCCAAAATATTAGAGAGTAGGCATTGCTTTAACAGTGGGAAAAAATGCGATTTGATTGGGATAATCACAAAAAGAAAACAATGCTAGCAGACATTGAACAAAATCTGCCAAATATTCAACTGTATTTTTTTCCCCCCTATAGTCCTGATTATAACTTAATTGAGCTAGTGTGGCACTCGACTAAAGAATATATTGCTCATCGACTATTTCAATCAGTTGAGCAACTACAAAATTTATTAAATAGATTGCTAAACCAGGGTGAGTTAATTATTAAATGGCATCGTCAAGTCAAAAATAAAGGTAATGCTGTTATAGCAACTTAAATGTGGAACAGCTTATAATCATTGCTACTGCCCTGGATTTGATTAATCCGCAGCATTTAAAAAACTGGTTTACAAACTGTTGTTACTGTACCTCATAAACCTGCAATCTGCTGTATATTGCTAAGAAGCAGATAAAATCAGAAATTTAGTACGATCGCTTTTTTTATCTGAGGTACTAAAGGAGATTAAAAAAAATATTATGATAGTGTGATCGCCTATATTGTTCTTTCTATTTGACCTCAAACATTAACTGTTACAATATTATCTAGCGTGGCACTCACTCAAGGAATATCCAGTGGATTCTACAGCAGAAGGAGCGCAAATATTCACCAAACCCACCTCCCAAGCACTAGAAATTAGTCCAGATTTGAATGGGTTGCAACCTCTTCTACAGCGATTAGATTGGTTCATCAAACAAGCTATTTCCACTCTGCAAACACAGGAAAAAACAGAGGGAGAACTGGGAGTCTCATGGTTGCAAAGAATCGAGATATCATCAGAGCAAACATCAATTCAAATTCCGTCAGATTCGCTCTTAGCATGGTTGCAAAAAGCTTTTAGCTTATCTGATTTTGACTTGGATATATTAGCGATCGCTCTAGCACCAGAACTTGATCGTTACTATGAAAGGGTTTATGCTTATCTCCAAGATAATATCAGCAACAAAAGACCTACAGTAGATATGGTCTTCAATTTGCTTTGTTCTAGCATTCCCGAAAAGCTATCACGGCGTAAGCATTTTACTACCAACGCACCCTTAATTTACCATCGGTTGATCCATCTCGCCTCAGAACCCCATCAGCAGCAACCAACACTACTTTCACATCATCTAATACTTGACCCCCAAGTAGTTAGATTGCTATTACATCAACCAGGGTTAGATTCCCGACTCACTTCTTGTTGTCAACTACTAGAGTCAAGCCTATTTTCAAAGACTTTATATCTAAAAGCAGATGTTCAAACAGCGTTAGAAACACTAGCGATAGAAGACTGGCAAAAACAACAACCCCTACTACTCTATTTTCAAGGAACTGATAGCACTGGCAAACGCCGCACCGCCCAAAGGCTTGCAAAAATCCTGAAAGTTCCCTTGTTAGTCGCCGACTTAGCAAGAATGGTAGAGGATAAAGTCAATTTTGAGGACAAACTACAACTATTGTGGCGAGAAGCCTGGTTTTTTGATCGATTGTTGTATTGGGATAACTTAGATGTTCTCTACCTTCAAGAACATCAAATTCCTTATCAATCCTTTCTCAGAGAACTAGATAAAAATTGGGGTATTACCATCATCGCAGGGGTGCAAAATTGGATACCCACATCTACAAGTGTAAAGGGGTTAATTACAGTTCCGTTTACAATTCCTGAATCTAGCCTACGCAGAGAATGTTGGCTAACTCACTTGCAAGCAGCACAAATCAACATTGATGATGCAGAGTTAAATGTATTGAGCGATCGCTTTCTTCTTACCCCAGATCAAATTGCTGATGCTGTCGCCACTGCTTATAATACCGCCCGTTGGCAACAAATTTCTTCCAGCAAAAGTGAATCTTTCCTAAATTCTTCTAATCAAGATAATAGCCACCTCAAAATAGCAAAACCACTACCCTCATTTTTGAATCTATGTAGTGCCGCCCGCGCTCAATCCGGTCACGATTTAGCAACCCTCGCCCGAAAAATTACACCGAAATATACATGGGACGACATCGTACTGCCACCCAATCAGTTAACGCAACTACAAGATATTTGTAAAGAAGCAGAATATCGAGATTTAGTACATCAAAAATGGGGTTTTGCAGATAAATTATCTTTAGGAAAAGGTCTAAACGTTTTATTTTCTGGTTCTCCTGGTACGGGTAAAACTATGGCTGCGGAAGTAATTGCCCATCAACTGCAACTAGACCTTTACAAAATTGATTTGTCTCAAATAGTCAGTAAATATATCGGTGATACAGAGAAAAACCTCAATCGAATTTTTACGGCTGCAACTAATTCTAATGCCATCCTTTTTTTTGATGAAGCAGATGCCTTGTTTGGCAAACGTTCTGAGGTGCAAGATGCGCGCGATCGCTATGCGAATATTGAAGTAGGTTATCTGTTACAAAAAATGGAGGAGTATGAAGGGATTGCCATTTTAACTACAAATCTTCGTAGCAATATGGACACAGCCTTTGAGCGAAGACTCCGATTTATTATCGAGTTTGTATTACCGGATGCCAAGAATCGTCACTTAATTTGGCAGGGAATTTTTCCTGAAAATGCACCCTGTAGCCCTGATCTAGATTTAGAGTTTTTAGCACAAAATTTTGAAATTACAGGGGCTGATATTCGTAATATCGTTCTCACAGCAGCTTTTTTAGCCGCAAATGACGGGGGAGTAATTGAGATGGTACACTTAATCCGAGCAGTTCGTCGGGAGCATCAGAAAAGAGGACAAATTCTTAGGGACAAAGACTTAGGTCAATATGTAGATTTGCGATAGCAGAACTTAATCTATTGTTATTTGCCAATCCCTAAGTTCTATCCCTTTACTATAAATTATTTATATAATAAAACGAATGATTACAGCGAAGTCAAAATACTATATTTTTCTCTAGTTTTACAAACAACATTTATTTAAATTGGCTCAAATATTTCATAACATTTTAATATTTTATCACACTAAGAATGATATTCGCGTGACCATCGCCCAGACTTACAATAATACACTCAAGCAGCCGTTGTTCACTTAAAAAATCAAGAACTTAATTAACAACTTAAATATCATCAGGTTGAAGATTTAAAATTATTAAAACTCACAACAAACCACATTAAGTAGTTTACAATATTCCAGCTCAACTACCTCTTCATGCGGTACCTCTGTCAGCTTAGGCTAAAGACTGAAGGCATGAACTCGCCACGGCGCAGAGCGCCTACTGCACAGTCAGCTTTTTTAAAAGCCAATGTTTACAAGGATTTCAGAATAGATTTTGTCAAGAGCAGCCTTGGCGGTTGCTATAATTGCTAACCTCATTGCTTCATTTTTCTGGCGTTGCGTAATCTAAAAAATTACAAATTGAAGTGCGGAATGTGGACTGTAGTTTTGCCACCTCTAGGCGGAAAATTCCCATAACCAGATGCGGTTTACCTCACAGGCAAAACCTTACTACTTGGGCATTATAGAGATGTAGCAACTAAAGACTTAACTGATTCAACACAGTTAAAGTCAAGCACTTAGAAGTTACTGATTACGGAGGTTATCGACTTATGGCACTTATTCGTTGGCAACCATTCCAAGAACTTGAAATCTTGCGTCGTCAAATGGATCAAATTTTTGACGAATTGAGCAGAGATGAATTACCTACGACTCGCGATCGCAACAACGGCAACACTTGGAAGCCAGCAGTAGAGTTGCAAGACACTGAAAACAGCATCATTCTCAGGGCAGAAATTCCTGGTGTAGAAGCTAAGGATATCGACATCCAAGTTACTAGCGAAGCAGTTGCCATTACTGGGGAACACCGTTACGAACAGAAAGCTGAAGAAAGAGGTTATTTCCGCTCAGAGTTCCGTTATGGTAAGTTTCACCGAGTAATCGCTTTACCTGTACCGATTCAAAATCATCAAGTAAAAGCTGATTTTAATCACGGTATTCTGACATTAACTTTGCCTAAATTAACTGAAGCTCGACGCACCGTTGTCAAGATTAATTTGGCAGATAATTATGGGAGTTCTCCAGAATTGACTGGCGACTCTAATGCCGAGGCTAACAACTCTGAACCAGCAATCAGTTAATACTTACTGAGTTACCGATTTGAGCGTTACACAGCAATAGACCTGTTGAAAAATTAAAGGTGCGTTAACTAGAATTCTTGTAGAGACGTTGTATAAACGTCTCTACATTCGTATCAAAGAAGATGCTTAACCGCAAACCGTTAAGTTAGATTAATCTGACGGGGGCGGTGATTTTTTTGCAAGTGCGATCGCATGATTAAATCTGTTCTGACTGTTAGCCTTAGCAGTGGGTGCGATACTTGGAAAATGGAGTTAGCATAACATTTAGTGATCTATGGAATCAGACTCTTTGCCAACAGAGGTAATTCTGACGCACCCACGTCAAACCATCGGTAACATTAAACTAGATTGGACACCACAACCAGGTAATTATCTCGATATTGAAGGAAAAACCTACGCTGTTTTAGAACGTCGCCACCGATATCAACTTAGATCAGGTCGCTATCAGTTACAAAAAATTGCTCTATACGTTCAATCCGCACCCAGACCTACAGAGCAAAGTCTTGTAAATGGACACTGGGTACTAGGAGATGCTAATTGTCGCTTCAATGCTCACTCAGAACTACTTCGCTGTGCCGTAAATCCACAAGGGCCGTGCGATCGCTGTCGATTTTATGAACATTTGTAAAGTTTCTTCACACAGAAATCTGTTGTTAGTTATTACCTAATGGCTAAGTGCGTTAATTCAAAACCCACACAGCAGATTCACCCCTCCTCAAAACCTTCTAAAACTTCACCTACAGATAGCCGCATCCCATTAACAAAATCCCAACCCGACTGTATACGTTTACCCGCCATTTGCACTTCCAGCAGCAATAATAGCCCCTCACCCGTTTGAACTATCGGCCCTAACTTCTTAGCAATACTTACCACTTCTCCAGCGTTTCCTGAAACAGAAGACAAAGACAAATTATCCTCTAAAGCCTGTAACTTCGGCGTTAGAGCAGACCAATAAGCTGCCCCTAGAGGAGCAGTAGCAGTAATTTTCAGCATTTCGTTCCGAAATTTCGCCACACAGTCGGGAAATAATCCCCGAATTTGATTATGTAAATCTATTGCCTTGTGTGACCAATTGAGATAATAATCTTGCTTTTGAATTAGCGGTGCATAAGTTGCTTGGGCAGAGTCTTGGGGAATTGGTTGAATTTCTTGGCGCTCTAGTTTAACTAAAGTTTCTACTAACAAATCTGCTCCTACAGTAGAAAGCCTTTCACCCAATTGGTGAGCATTATCTAGTAGCTGAATCGGCATAGAAGCTTTGAGCAAGATTGAACCAGTATCCATGCCTGCATCCATTAGCATTGTCGTGATCCCAGCTTCAGCCTCACCGTTAGCAATAGACCTTTGGATGGGAGCAGCACCCCGATATTTAGGCAAAATTGACCCATGAACATTAATGCAGCCTAGAGCAGGCATATCCAAAATCTCTTGAGAAAGAATTTGCCCATAAGCGACAACCACAAACACATCTGCTTCTAGCTGCTTTAGTTGGTTAAGAGTTTCGGCATCTTTTTTGAGGCGTTGGGGTTGCCAAACCGGAAGTTGTTGAGCTATGGCTACAGCTTTTACTGGTGAGGGGATCATCTGATTGCCACGCCCGCGCCGTTTATCAGGCTGAGTGACAACCCCTAAAACTTCAAATTTTGGATTAATTACTAACTTTTCTAAACTAGACACCGCAAACTGAGGAGTGCCAAAAAAAACTACTTTCATCTAAATTTTAAGCTCAAAACCATATAAAACCTAGCATGAGCATACATTTAACCAGTAGCTAGTCAGCCAAAATGATGTAGCAAAGTTGAAGAAAATAAAAAATTTGGTAAACTCTCGTGAAATTTTACCTACCAAGTAACTATAAGGCTACTTAAATTGGTATACATAACATATAGGACTCTGCACTAGGCCTTGGGCGTTCCTCCTCACACAAGAAGCGCCGTCTCGCAACCTGACCCTACCCCATGTTCAAACGCATATCCCACTTAGGATGGTTCTGCTCCCAACCATACCTTCCTCTCGTAGCAGCAGCACTGTTGATGGCTCCTAGTCAATCAGCACTGGCTGATAATAGTATTTTGGCTGAAGACAGTTCATCGAATGTACCATCTTTTCAGCCTGCTGAGATTTACCCAGAGATCCCCAACGTACTTAATTATGGATTTGGGGTTGCCAATTTAGGAATTGGGATGGTCAATCTCGATCAGGCAGAAATTGGTTCTGGGAAAGAAGTGGCTAAGAACAGCCCCTTAACTAATGAAGTTGATGCTTCTCCTGACGTGGCTCAGGCATCCTTGCAGAGTGACCCCATTGATAGTCCCCATCCCGTACCTTGGAATTGGGTGTTAGACACTCACGCTGAAGTTACTGCTAACGGTGGATCTGGGGTACGCTACTACCGCACTCGATCAGTAGTTTCTCCTGATGGTGAGTATGCTGCTTACAGCCGAATTCAAATTGATGCAGAACCAGAACTGTATCGCAGCCGTGTTAGCAGTGTGATGTTTTTAGAAAATTTGAAAACTGGGGAATTGCAAAAGCTGAGTGCTTCTTCTCCTGTGGTTGAGCATTCGCTTGCCGAAAGTAATCAAAATACCGCAGGTTCAATTGCGATTCTGATGCCCGTTTCTTGGTCGGCAACCGGATCTCGCTTACTTGCACGGCAACTTGAAGGTTTGTTTAGCACCTCAGATGCCTCTGATTATGCAGTTGTTTGGGATCGGGAAACAAATACGATCAGCACAGTATCTCCTCAAGAGAGTGAGTACAGCACTGCTGTGTTATTAGGTTGGAGCCAAAGTAATCCAGGTCAAGTTCTATTCCGTTCGGGAAATTTGGGCGATGAGCAGTGGCCGCAGTGGGCTGTTGATATGAAGGGTCAAACCGTTGCTGCTAGTGACGACCAACCTGTGCTTGCTGGCAAACTGGTCAAGTTCCTCTGGGCTGGCCCTCAAGCTCATTGGTAGTTCGTAAGGGTTTTTCAGCGCGTCTATGAAGTATGAAAGATCTGTCAGTTTTGGTCTTTCATACTTATTTTTTTCTCATAACATCCTAGAGGTGTTATAATTATCTATATATTAGGGTATGTAGCTCAGTGGATAGAGCATCAGATTCCGGTTCTGAGGGTCGGGGGTTCGAGTCCCTCCATACTCGCTTTTCGTGTTAATTTATCAATTATTTGTCCGCGTTGACAAATTTTTTGTCATTATTGTCAAATTGATCTCAATTTGACTAATGATCGCGCTCATCAGAGTAGTTAAAGTATTAGACCTCTTGCTATCAATCCAACTTTAGTATCTGCTCACATCTGTGAGCAGATGACGCAGATGTAAATCAAGATTTAATCAACCAAGGCAAGTTAGTCTACTCTGATGATAGATAATTTTAACAAGCTGCTTAAACTTATTGTCTTCAGCACCTTGACGACTGCTGTACTTTTGAAAATTATTATAAGTAGGTGGGTATAAATAAATGTATAGTAGTTTTCCTAGTCGCCCTTCATCAGTTCCCAGTGCCAGCGATCGCAAGTAACGTTTAACTTTACCTACCTACTTAGTATTAAAATCATTCACCAATTTTGTCTCTAACTCCTTTAACAATCCGAGACAATTCACTTTTTTCATCAATAGAAATGCGGCTGGGTGAACCGCTAATAATTCCTTCATAGTTGCGGAAAGAATCTTTGATATCAGGCCCATCTTTACTAATTGTGTATTCACGGATGCCTTTATCGTGCCATGAACCACGCATCTTAAAGACGTTAATCGCGCGAGACATTTCTCCTCGAATTTCTACATATTGCAGCAAAAGAATTGTGTCTGTAATTGTGGAAATATGGGATTCAGTAATAGAATTAGACCCCATAAATTGATCTGTCGTATTGGTAAAAAATCCTGTGATTTCTTCTTGTTTGGCATATCCTGTAATACCAATTACAAATTGTCTGAAAGCATTGTTGCTAACACCTCTATCTAAGGCTGAAAGTGAATCAATGGCAATTCTAGATGGTTGAAATTCAGCAATTTCAGATTTAATAATTTGCAAATGATCTTCTAATCCGGCTGATTCTGGGTAAGTACAGAGAATTTTTAGTAAGCCTTTCCTTTCTAGTTCTTCAAAATTAATTCCCCAAGAAGAAGCATTACGGGATAATTGAGCGCGGGATTCTTCAAAAGCAAATAAAATAGCACGCTCACCGGACATACAACCTTCTTGTAAAAACTTGCTTACAAGTAAGGTTTTACCAGTACCAGTACCGCCTGTTACTAAAATAATTGAATCTTTGAAAAAGCCACCCCCGCACATTTCATCCAGGGTTTTGACACCTGAAGATACACGTATATTGGAAGAACGCTGGGTAAGTCGCATAGCTCCCAATGGAAAAATATTAATTCCGTTATTAGTAATCGTAAATGGATACTCACCTTTCATGTGAGTTGTCCCACGCAGTTTGAGAATTTCCATCGTCCGACGACGACGTTCTCCTTCTAATACGTTGCGAACAATTACAACGTTATCTGAGACAAATTCTTCTACTCCATATCGGGCTACTGGCCCGTATTCTTCTACGCGCTCAGTTGTCATAATGGTGGTAACGCCTAGTTGTTTTAGCCGAGCAACTAGGCGAAAAATCTCGCGCCGCACTACTGAGGCGGCATCATATTGTTGAAATACGGCTGTTACTGAGTCTATAGAAACTCGCTTGGCTTTATATTTACGAATAGCGTACTGAATACGCTCAATTAGGGCTGAAAGGTCAAAATGACCAACAACTTCCTGACCTTCTGGGTCTGGGGAAGCATCAAGCACAAATAGCTTACCTTCATTAATTAATTTTTGTAAATCCCAGCCAAAGCTGTAAGCGTTTTTAATAATATCGCTAGGAGATTCTTCAAATGTGACAAATATGCCTGGTTCATTAAAGTTGCTGATGCCATTGTAGACAAATTGCACAGCTAACATTGTTTTACCAGTGCCAGAAGTTCCACTTACAATTGTTGCTCTTCCAGCAGGTAAACCGCCATGAGTAATATCATCGAATCCTTCAATCATTGTCTTGATTTTTTGGACTCCGATAGATGGCTCTTCTGTGGGTTGTGGGGTTGAATTAAGTTGATTCATCACTGAATTTACACAATTTTAAATTTAATTACAAATCAAAATTAATCTAATAGTTAGATCGCTGCTCTACTTACATATACTGTCATATCTAATCATCAAAGTGGCGCATATCTACAAATCAGATTCTAATTCACTAATATCTTCGTATAAAAGATCCAAGCCGATTAAAACTTTTTCTCTATCTGATAAGTCACCGATAATTTTTCTCAGGGGTGGGGGCAATATTTTGGATAAAGTAGGAGTTGCCATGATTTTATCTTCTTCGGCAAGTTGGGGATTTTTTAAGACATCAATTACTTTGAGAGCATACACTCCTTTAAATTCATGCTCAAGAATATTTTTTAGTGTTTTCAATGCTCGTTGAGAGGTGGGAGTATTACCAGCAATATAGAGCTTTAAAACATATATTTTATTCAACGGACGCATACATAAGTAGGTTAAAATTGCTACAGATTTGTAAGTATAACTTAAATATTCAACGGTTAGCTAAACTTATTTGAAAATTAGACATTTTAATTTTGATGTTTTTACTAGGCTTGATTATTGCTTAAACCCAACAATAATATCCGATCGATCATGATTGATAGCTGATAGTTTACATTATAACTGCAATGCTTGATACAGAATCTCATAACTCTTTAGGGAGAGAGCGCCGATACATCTCACACAAGTGTGAAATTATATCTATTAAGGTGATGCGATAGTCTAACAAAATTTCTTCGCTGCGTCCTTCAATTTTTAGTTGTTGTGAAAATTGTTCCATTAATTCCATGTGAATTTCTACAACTTGTGAAACTGAAAGATCGGCGAAAAAGACCAGGTTTACAAAATCGTCAATTTCTTGATTTAATTTATTGTCATTATTAAAATAAGTTAAAATAATTTCGCAGTATTTTGATTTGATGTTGTCTAAAAATACTGTTTTTTCACTTTGTGGGAGATTACGAAAAAAATTTTGAGGATTTCTCTTGTAGTACACTGCAAGGTATCCAAGTCGCTCTTTAAGTTTTTCAGCTAATCGCCGCCGTTGT
This sequence comes from Oculatellaceae cyanobacterium, assembly GCA_036702875.1. Classification (GTDB taxonomy): domain Bacteria; phylum Cyanobacteriota; class Cyanobacteriia; order Cyanobacteriales; family PCC-9333; genus Crinalium. Next base: position 177,731 of record DATNQB010000076.1, read on the forward strand.
TGGATGTCAAAATCAAGATAATCTGTGGTTTCGCGTTTCAAACTTAATTTAGCGGGGTGATCAACTAAATAATTGTTAGGAGAAGGTTTCAGAAATTCGGCGATCGCTTGATCGATCAACAGTGCCATCTGATTAATTTTAGCCGCAGGTAGCACAATTTCTGCTGGATGGTAGAAGTAGTTGGCTAGAGTTATGAGTTTTTCATCTACTGATGAAGTGGTAGTTAGTTTTACTGGTGTATCTAAATTACTTGTTATCTGTACATCCTGCTGAATAATTACTGCTGGTAGCAGCATCCCTTGTGCGTACAATTGCTTAATACTGGGCAGCAAGACTTGATCTGCTTCTAATAATAAACAATCTAGTTGGTGCTTCTGTTGTTCCACAAAGCCTAAAAACTCAGTCGTAGAACTAATTTCAGTCAGATAATAGCGATCTTTACTCAAGATTTGCTCACATGATTGAGTAAGGGATTCAGAACGCGAGAATATACAAACAGATAGTTGGGCAAACAAAATCGTAGCCGTCAAAGTTGTTAGCTGGCTGTTGGCAGTCATATATCTCTCAAAAGAGAGAATATTTATGATTCCCTTTTAAAAAATTAACATTAATTTAATGATTGTGGCAATTGTAATCAATTGTAATTACAGATATAGGGCGATCGCTCTTTATAAGTAATAATTAAGCTGTAATTATATTTGAGTGTTGAAGTTACGGCAAGAGAACAACTGTCAACTCATGTGAGTAATTAAAGGTTGTGTTGAAGGAAGGCACTAGCATTGCTAACAGTTCTGAAACAATTGAATTAAAAGCATCTCACTCAAATTTCGAGGCATGAACTTGCAGCCGATTCTAGCCTTACTTCTACCCCAGCCAGGTAAATGATGTTAATACCAACGCCTAGTTTAAAAGAGTTTCTACAGCCAGTGCGCGTTTGTCACTCATCAGTGCCATTGGAGGTGGTGATTGAAATTTTTACTTCTTGTGAATGCGATCGCATTGTAGTCGTGAATGAACAGCAATATCCTGTAGGAGTAGTAAACCTGCAAAAGTTGATGCCTTATATACTAGGCAACATTAAGCAGCAAACGGGAATATCTACAGCAGTTGTTAACGATCAAACACATCGGGGCGATCGTTGTAATATATTATTTAATCAAGGAAATTATTTAGGCGATCGCACCAAAGTTAATCTTTTAGAAAAAACTCAGCATCCAGCGACACAAATTGCTGATTTTAAAAGACTAATTGAACCTGTAGAGAATCTAAGTGCTGATCTGTGTTGGAAGGAATTTTGGCAGCAGCTACAAAACCAAGAAGACTCAGGATTAAATAAGCAGTGGGTTATTGTAGATAGCGATGGCTTGTGTATAGGACTTTTGGATAGTTGGCGGCTGTTAAAATATTTAGCACCACTAATCAACAATTCATCTGAGTTTTCCCAAAGAAGTACTACATTTAGCAATCCTAGTCAACAGCCGCAGTCAACGATTGTTAATCCCTTGGAACAATTACTGGAACAACTGCCGCTACCAATGATGTTGCAAACAGGCAGTGGGCAAGTAATTAGCAAAAATACAGCTTGGCGTAAGCACATTGACGATAAACAAGACATACATTTTGTTAAACCTGAAGCAGGGGACGTATTTAAATTTTTAGTACCAACAGACTCATTGACTGAAGAAAATAACGCTGATTTAAGCGATAAATTTTCTGCGCCAACATCCGTACCAACATACTATATTAATTCAATTAATCAATCTAGTACAACTACTGGAGATGAAGTCGAACAGAGAAATATAATTAGCTCTTCTTTAGTCAATCTATCAGTAGCACAAACAAGTAATAAAGGTGAAATATTAGAAGTTAAACCCATCAAAACAACGGAAAGCTTGAGTCAAGTCAGTCAGCAAAATGTGCGGATTTGGGAGTTTGTCAAAATTAATTTGGGTAAACAAGTTAGTGGTCAGCAAGTTGCTAGTAATTATTTTTCCTTAGCACCTGATCTCTGGCTGGTACTAGCTACCGATGTCACAGAACAACAGCAGGTGGCAAAGGAATTAGTGGCGAAAAATGCTGATCTAGTCCAATTAAACCGCTTTAAAGATGAATTTTTAGCTTGTATTAGCCATGAACTTAAAACGCCGCTAACTGCTGTTTTAGGTCTATCTAGTTTGTTGAAAGATCAACTACCAGGAGAACTAAATGAACGACAATCTCGTTATGTTGATTTAATCCATCAAAGCGGACGGCAGTTGATGGTGGTGGTTAATGATATTTTAGATTTAACTCTAATGGAAACTGGCCAGCTAGAATTGAGCCTAGCACCAGTTAATATTGCTACAGTTTGCCAAAGTGCGTATCTCCAAGCGCAGCAACTTCAATCAGTTAAAAAGACTCAAGAAAAATTAGATACAGAAGTCAAATTTACTCTGCAAATTGAACCAGGTTTAGAAACACTGGCGGCAGACGAATTACGGCTACGCCAAATGCTGCTTCACTTAGTTAGTAATGCTCTGAAATTTACAGATGGGAAAGGTGAAATTGGTTTAAATGTTTGTGCTTGGGAAGGTTGGATTTCTTTTACAGTCTGGGATACTGGCATTGGAATTCCTCCAGATAAGCAGCATTTAATTTTTCAGAAATTCCAACAACTAGAGAATCCCCTTACCCGCAGATTTGAGGGAACTGGTTTAGGATTGGTTTTAGCTCAACGTTTGGCACGTCTGCACGGTGGAGATATTTCTTTTATTTCCCAATTAGGTCAAGGTAGCCAGTTTACTTTATTACTGCCTCCTATTCCTCCACAATCATCTGCTGAATTGTCTATTGAGTATCAGAATAACAGTCAAGTTTTTAGGAGTAACTGCAATCGCTTAGTTTTGATTGTTGAAACTGTGCCGAATTATATTGAAGATTTGAATGAAAAACTTACAAGTTTAGGATATTTGGTTGTAATTGCGCGCTCAGGTACGGATGCAATCGAAAAAGCTAGAATGTTGCAACCATGCGCTGTGTTGCTCAATCCGGTGTTACCGATGCTTTCCGGTTGGGATGTTTTGACTTTGTTAAAGTCAGATGAGCAAACTAAGCATATTCCAGTAGTTGTAACCGCTTCTAGAGCAGATAAGGAAACTGCTTTAGAAAATTTTGCAGATGATTTTTTGAGTATACCAATACAAACGTCGGCATTAAGGCAAAGTTTAATTGGTTTCAGCCAAGAAAAGTTAAGCGATCGCGATCCTATAGTAGTATTGCACTTAACGTCAGAGTTGCAGGCTGAAGAGTTAGAACTTAGTTTAATTACTAACTTAAATTTCATTAATCATAATGCAGAACTAAATTACAGAGTTTTAGAAGCTGATGATTTAGAGCAGGCAGAATTAATTGCTCGTGTTTGGCATCCTGATGTTGTATTACTTAATAGTACTGGTTTAAGTGATCCGCTCTTGTACTTGCAACAACTGAGCCAGTATACAAGTATTGCGACTTTACCTTTAATTACGATAGATCATCAGACAACTGAGGCTGCAAATCAAGTTCCTGGGTTAACAGTTTTTCCCTGTTTATCACCCGTGAATAATCACGAGCAAGCTGCTCTATTACAGGTGATTCAAGTGGCAGTAGGGATATCCTATCAACCAAGCATTACAATAGTAGATACTGCAAAATTATCAAACTTGTGTGTATTTGATCATCATGAATTTGCTAGTAAAAATTCTTGTGAATGGCTACAAGCACTAAATCAATATTTAAAAACAGCAGGGTTTACAACTATAGTTCCGCCTTCTTGGACAGAAGTAACTCGTCATGTTCACAATCCCAAATTTGATTTACTGTTAATTTATTTAGTAGATATAGAGCCGGAGCCAGAATTTGTTAACGCGATCGCATCGCTAGTACAGCAGCCACAAAAACCACCAATTTTAGTCTTAGATAACCGTAAAAGTAAGCCAGTAAATCTTTCTAAAACTACCAAATTCAATAATAACTTAAATGGTAGTACTAAGTCTAGCGTTGAATTTGAGGCAGTGTTAAGGACAGCAGCTAGTAAAATTCTGCGGGTAGATACTCTATCAATGACTGAGCTTCTAAAATTGATCAATCAGACATTAACCTAGCATAGTTAATTGTTAATTGTTAATTGTTCAAAAACGCGGATGAGTTGATATGCTCCAGATGAGCCTAAATCTTGATATTGATTGGGTTGCAATCCTGTCTTTTTGATTGATTCCGGTTGAGCAAGAATCAGGGATGAATGTGGGTTAGATTGATTAGTTGCTTTGGATTTAATATACTTGATGGCACTCTTTGGTTTTTCAAAATAATTGACTTGTTGCTGTGAATAAAACACAAGACTAGGCTTTTTAAACCCAATCATAATCAATTCTTCTCCTGGTTTTTGTACTTGAGTTGAGAGGGCAGCTAATTCTCGCAAGGGTAGTTGACGGGTGTGATCCATCAGAAAGTAAGCTGGTGTAATCACAAAAATAATGAACGCTATAAATCCAACTAAATTAATCCCCCATACCAAATGCCAATAGCGTTTTATTAGTACTATCGCTAATGCTATTGCTGTCAATGTCCAAATTATGCCACCACGTACAGGTAAACCTGCTTGCTGTAATAATTCGCGGAGGTTAGGAACCGCTGGATCATATCCCAAGTAGCGAGGTAGGAAAAAAATTGCACCTGCAATAATTAATAAGAATAAAATATTAAAAACGCCACTCCAGAACAGCGGTTTGTTTAATTTTTTTTCTCTATCTAAGGCGGGAATAAATGTTGCGGAATGTGCTGTTTTATTCTGTTCTCTAACCTCTAAGACTCGATTGATTTGATCGCTCCAGAATAGTGCAACTATAATAGCTGCGGCTGGCATTAAGGGCAGAACATAGCTAGGTAATTTGGTAATAGCTATGGTGAAGAAAGCAAAAATACCAGCAAACCAGAACCAGGCAAATAAACCTAAATGAGTGGCGCGTGGTTGTTGTTGCCATGATTGACGTTGCCAAAATCGTAGGCGTGCGATCGCAACTGGTAAGTAAATCGACCAAGGCGCAAACCCGACAAGCACAACTAGAAAATAAAAGTACCAGGGTGCGCGATGACCATTTACCACACCAGTAAAACGTTCTATATTGTGATAACCAAAAAATGAATTAATAAAATTTTCACCATTTGCCAAAAATACTAATACATACCAAGGCAGAGTAATTGCTGCAAACAGCAAAAAACCTCGCACTGGTCGCATTTCTTGGATTACTTCTCGAAATTTACCAAGATATAAGAGAAATGTACTAATAATTATTACTGGCACTACAATTCCTACAGGCCCTTTAGTCAAAACGGCTAGTGCAACTAATACATAAAAAGCTATATACCAACGTTCCTGTACTTCAGGTTTAGAGTCTTGGGCATATCCTAAGAAAAATGCCAGCAATGCTGAACCTGTACATCCACTCAGGAGCATATCTGATACACCTGTACGCCCCCAAGCAATAGTTTCTGGATTTAAAGCAATCATTGCTGCGCCAATCCAAGCTGATAACCATAACTGGCGGGTGATGTGGGACTCTTTTCTAATAATTGTTGGAGATGTTTCTTGAAACTTTCCAGGGTTGGGAATACCAAAATAGCGGAGTGTATAGAATCCCAAAATTGTTAGTGCGATCGCCGCAAGTGCAGAAGGTAATCGCACCGCCCAAGAATTCACGCCAAGTAACTTATATGCGATCGCCTGACACCAATAGATTAAGATTGGTTTATCAAAACGAGTCACACCATTGAAGTAAGGTGTAATCCAGTCGCCCGTAACTGCGATCTGCCTTGAAGCTTCAGCAAATAGCGGCTCAGTTTCATCAATTAAGCCAGTATTGCCCAGATTCCACAAAAAAGCTATCCAGCTAATTAATAACAACCACAAAATTGATAGCGTCCAAGCTTTGTTTTGTTGCTTGTCCCACAATTCCCGCCAACTTTTAACCTTTAACTTCATGCGACTTCAAACAGATGTGATGTAATGAGCAACTTGCTTAATTTAACTGTAAATGCGATCGCATTGCGTGTTGCTGCGATCGGCTAAATGTCGCCTCCAACTAGCACACTAAGCGTAAGTACAACGCTGGACGTATAGCATCATCAGCAACTTAGCACTGATTGCACACTTATTTTTCATGACTCTGACATATTAAAGCAGTTCCCTAACCGTAAATAGTGCTTGGAGGAACCCCTTGGTTAATTTTTAAGATTCTTCCGTGTCAACTGCATTAACTAATACTGCTAACTCAAATTTCTGAAATTACAAACTCTGCTACTGTAGTCAAACCGTTACTGCTATCTGTAGGAAAAATCCTTTGAGTAAAAAAATATACCTAATTTGGCAATCACTTTCTTGGGAAAGCTTACGTGCATCTGGCTTTTCACTAAAACTACGGAAAGTGATGTTAACACCTTTAGCAATCCTACTTACTATTGGTAGTTTGATCGCAGTAGTTACTCTTAACTCATTGATTGTTATTCCTGCATACTCTCAACCAGCCAAACCGACCTCAGTAGCATCTCCTAGCAACCTTGACCTTGAGCGTCCTTTTAGAGAACTAGGAGTTACAGGTTCAATTGTAATTTACGATCAGAAAAATAATAAATTTTATGAACATAATCCATCTCGCAATTCTACAGCTTTTTTCCCAGCTTCAACTTTCAAAATTTTTAACTCATTAGTCGCATTAGAAACGGGAACGATTAAGGATGAAACCGCCGTTTTAACGTGGGATGGCGTTCAGCGCCAAATTCCTGAATGGAACCGAGATACCAACCTGCGTCAAGCTTATAAAAATTCAACGGTTTGGTTCTACCAAGTTTTAGCTCGTAGAATTGGACATAAACAAATGCAAAGCTTTATTAATCAAATTGGTTATGGAAACCGCGAAATTGGTACACCGGAAAAAATAGATCAATTTTGGTTAGAAGGGCCATTACAAATTACGCCTCGTGAGCAAATTAAATTTCTTCAACGTCTTTATAGCAAAGACTTACCCTTCTCCCAACCAACTATTGAACTGGTCAAAGATATCATGATCTTTGAGAAAACCCCAAATTATGTTTGGCGAGGAAAAACAGGTTGGGCAAACAGTGTCAACCCTGAAATTGGATGGTTTGTTGGCTACCTGGAACAGAAAGATAATGCTTATTTCTTTGCGACAAACATTGATTTAAAAGATAGTGACGACCCTGCTGCTCGGATTGAAATTACTCGTCGATGTTTTAAAATGTTGGGATTGCTATAAAAACAAAATCATTTTTCCCTTAAAACCAATGCGTAAGTATTGTTTTCAAGGCATCCACTCAAACACTACTCCTACCCTGCTATCTTTACTTTCCCTAGCATTCTGTTTTTGGATATCTGTAGATAAACGTAAATTGCGAGTAATTGCATATCCAGCAGAAAGAGTTGTTAAACCTACTTCCTCGCTGCTACCTGGAGAAACAAAACTCTGAGTTAAAGAAACATCTGCTGCACCACCACGAGATAAAACTAACAGTATTCTTCCACCAACATTAACCCCATTTGTAGAGTATTTATCAGTTTCTAAATACCGATAACCAACAACAGGCGCAATATTAATATAACTACCCAAAGGAAGCACGTAGTAACGTAAATCTGTGCCATAGGCTGTACGTTTACCATTAAATGCAGCCTGATAATCTCCACTAACTGTTAAACCTGAAGTATCAATTAACACATCCTCAACCCCAACATTTACTCCGCCTGCTTGTTCAGTGGAAGGAAACTGAGAATAGCCTAATCTCAGGCGAGTTTTAAAACTAGGATCATTTTTTATTTCTTCTAAAATATTTGGTAACTTAGTTCGCCAGCGTTGTAAAACCGGACTGTTTTTGATAATTTCAGGGCTTAAATCTAAATCCTGAGTAGAGTTATTAGGACTTGCTGCTGGTTGAGTTTGACTAAATGCTGGTGTAGTTTTAATAATTATGCAAATAATAGCTGTTAATACCCAGCTAGTGTAATGAATAGACCTCTTGCAAAAATCAGTTATTACATCTGTGTAGCCTGCGGCACGGCTTACGCCTACATCTGTGTTCATCTGTGGATATCTGTGGTTAATTTCCTAAATTTACACTTAAGCAAGAGGTAATAATTAATTGGCAAAAAATGAAAGTGGCTCTGCATCATACAGAACCACTTAAAATGAGGGGAACTACCAACAATTAACGTACTGTGCCTTCCAAAGCAGTCATATCAATTGGTTTCATTAGATATAACCGCAAGAATTGCCAACCACTAGAAACGTAGTGGGGCAGTTTTTGGAAGAATTGCAGGAATTTGGGAGTATTAGAATTAGCGATCGCACTCAGCTTTTCATTATTCTTCACGCAAATATCCAGGCGATTGTAAAATTCTGGATTATCTACATCCAAAATTACTGGGAATACCCGTCCAGCCGTTTCATTAGTCTTCTTAATCACGTGAATATCATAATCACGCGCATTCAGACCAAGAATTTTATAAAAATCTGCACGCTGAATATCGTTAAGATACATCGTCACAAATACTGATAATAGGAAGAAACGGCTCCACAGCTTCGCTCTCCAATCATTCAAAGTATTTGGTTGCGCCCGCATAATTGCGTCGAAGAAGTCACCGTGACGGTTTTCGTCCTGACACCAGTTTTCAAAGAATCGGAAGATTGGATAAACCCGATCTTCTGGATTTGCTTCTAAGTGACGATAAATAGTGATGTAGCGCCAGTAACCAATCTTCTCAGACAAGTAAGTAGCGTAGAAGATAAACTTCGGCTTAAAGAAAGTGTAACTTTTACTCTTAGTCAGAAATCCTAAATCTAAGGATAAGCTGAAGTCTGACAGTGCTTTGTTGAGGAAACCTGCATGACGCGCTTCATCGCGAGACATCAGGTTAAAGCATTCTGCCAAAACTGGGCTTTTATCTTTTAAACGACGGCCTAGTTCTTTGTATAGCAAAAAGCCAGAAAATTCCGCCGTGCAGGAACGCTCTAAAAACTCAATGAACAGGCGGCGAGTTTCTCCATCAATATGTTCCCAGGATTGTTCAAACTCGGCATCCCGTACAAAGTGATGGCGGTTGTAATCAATGCGAAACTCTTCTAGAATCGCGTTCAACTCGTCTTCATTAGGCGAGATGTCCATCTTCGCCATTTCTTCAAAGTCGGTGGTGTAGAACCGAGGGGTCAGAATGGTGTCCTTGGCGGGAACTTTGATTCCTGGTCTTAACTCTTCAAATGCAGGTTTTTTAAGGGAATCTACCATAGTGCTTTGGCTCGCTTGTAAATCTGTGCCTCCCGTTGCTGCTAGACGGGCTGCGTTCCAGTTTACCAAGTATATTGAAGTGATATTTATGATTTTTGTTAAGAGTTGCTACGCATTGTCATTTTTTACGATTAAGCTTGCTTGGAATAAAACTTTGTGATATAGAGCCTTTTTTCAGCAATACTGAGGCTAGATTGAAATGTCAAAAATTATTCCAGCATATTATTTAGTTTTAATATAAAATATTTGCTAATCTTACTTTTGGATGATGCAAGATGGACAAAAAAATATATATAAGCAGGTTAGCGCTTCTGTAATTATTACTACTTTATTAATGGGAAGCGTATTTGCTCAGAAAAGTGATAGTCAAGTAATCAAGAGCAAACCGCAGGATAAGTTAAGTCAGTCGATTATAAGTGAAGATCCTAAAATCATTAAACTGAAATTATCAGATGCAGGTGTTTCGGTTGGTTCTCTACTTGTTTGGGGTCTACCTGGTTTAATTGGCAGTAAAGCAGATGACTGGGTGCGTTTAGAGATTGTTGGTAAGAAAGTAAAGATAGTACATAGTACAAGAACTAAAAACTGGCTAACACAAACTAATAAGTGGTGGGATCACCCAGTACGAAATATTGTGTTTAAGCCTAATTCATGTAATGTTAATTCACCAACAGGCAACCAATCTAATTTAGAAGCTAGATTGACAGAAATAAAAAAATTATACGAGCAAAATTTAATTAGTAAACAAGAATATGAAAATTTGCGTAAACAAATATTAAATAATGTTGGTAGCTCTAATACAAATAATACAGCCAGCAATAATAATTGCTTAATCAGTTCTGACAGCGATGCGATTGAGCTAAAAAATGGGATGCGACTGGATGAGGGTGAGGTGAAAATTGAGTATCGACAGAACGATAAATGGGAAACAGTAGTTTTTCGAGTGCCACAAAGAGCTAACTAATTTGAGATGATATTGGGATATTACGTCCAACTAATTGCGCGATCGCACTAGCTAACTTGTCTGGCTCAACTGGTTTAGACAGATACATCTGGAAACCAGCAGATAAAGCACGTGTGCGGTCTTCTTCCCTAGCATAAGCAGTTAGCGCCATAGCTGGAATTTGCCCTAATTGTTCTAAAGATCTCACTTGTTTAATCAAATCATAACCATCTTGATCGGGCATACCAATATCACTAATTAAAACATCTGGGTGGAGATTTTTTAGTGCAATAATTGCTTCAGATACAGATGCGATCGCTTCTACTTTTGCGCCATACTGTTCTATTGCCGCCGTCAAATATGCTAGTGTATCCGCACTATCGTCAACTACCAGTATTTTTAACCCAGACAGTAAAGAATTTTCCTGAGTTAGTGCGGATAAAGTTGCACTGTTTTTCTCTGCATTGTTGGGATGCTTCTCTACTTCCCTACTTGCTTGCAGAAGCGGAATATATATAGTAAAAGTTGCTCCTTGCCCATCTCCCAAACTATCAGCTTTTACCGTTCCACCGTGTAACTCTACTAAGTGGCGTACAATTGCTAATCCCAACCCTAAGCCACCGTATGATCTAGTAGTAGTGCTATCAGCTTGGCTAAAGCGTTCAAACACATAAGGTAAAAATTCAGGACTAATACCTTTACCTGTATCAATTACTTGAATTTGAACTTGGCTGTCTGTGCTATCTAGTTGCACCTTCACTTTGCCACCATCAGGTGTGAATTTGATCGCATTAGAAAGCAAATTCCATAATACCTGCTGTAAGCGATCGCTATCTGCTGATACTAAGCCGATTGAGTCGTTGGGAACTAATTCTAATTGAATTGCTTTAGCATTTGCTGCTGGACGTACAGCATCAATGGCAGATTCAATTACAGGTAACAAATTAACAGGACGGATATTTAAACGTAGTTTTCCCCTAATAATCCGCGAAACATCTAAAATATCTTCTATTAATTGTGATTGTAACTGTGCATTGCGCTCAATTGTTTCTAAAGCCCGTGCAGTGGTTGCTTCATCAAACTTACGGCTACGCAGCAACTTAGACCAACCCAGCATCGAATTAAGGGGTGTGCGGAGTTCGTGAGACAGCACAGCTAAAAATTCATCCTTCATACGGCTAGCTGTTTCAGCAGTGCTACGTGCAGCCTTTTCTGCTTCATATAAATAAGCACGAGCGATCGCTTGAGCGCACTGCTGCGCTAAAGTCAGCATAAATATCCGGTCTTCTTCGTTAAATTTCTGCGGTTCTTTAAAGTTCAAAGTCACCCCGCCAATTGCTCTTCCATCTACCATTAGTGGCATCGAAACCCACGCTTCATGCTCATAGTGGGCATAAACTTCAGCTAAATGCGGATATTGGGCAATTCTTTCAGCCTTACACTCTGCCCAGACAGCAATTCCTGTTCGTACTGCTTCTGATAGCGGGTAAGGTTCATGTATCGAAAAATAGCGCCAGGATTCTAGTAATTCTGGCTTATAGCCAACTGCACGAATGATTTCTAGTTGGCTACCATCTTGAGTTAGCAGTACTACTAACGCGCTGTTAGCACCAAAAGCTGCCATTCCCTGTTCCACAATTACTTCAGCAACTTGGGAAGGCGTAAGAGATTCTGAGAGTGCAGCAGTAACTTTTTGCAACCGCGCTGTGCGGTCTGCTGCTATTTCTGCAATCTGTCGAGCTTGTTGAGCTTCAGTATAAAGCCGAGCGTTATCAACGGCAAAGGCTGCACGACGAGCTAATTCCTCAGTTAAAGACAGATCAGTATCAGTATAGCGACGATCTGATTCGGCTGTAATTAAGGAGATTACACCAAGCGATCGCCCACGGGCAATTAAAGGCACAACAATAGCTGATTTCAAACCTAACTCACGCAGAATCCGCAAATGCTCCGCATCTTGAGCAGTATTCACCAAACCAGCATCAGGAATTTCATAGGCAATCTCCGACAAACCCGTTCGTAACACCTTGGGTACACCATTGGGTGCATCGGGATGTTCTGGGTAAAGTTGATTTAGCTGCCACGCGAATGCTATTTTTGATGGATCTTGATGAGCTACAGCTACCCGACGGATAGAGTGTGTGGTCTGATCGTATATATCAATTGCACACCAATCAGCCAAAAAAGGTACTATGAGTTGCGCCACACTATTTAATGTCGTGTCGTAGTCAAGAGAAGAAGCTAAAACGGCGCTGACTTCTGCCAAGAAAGCTGAACTTTGCTCTGCTGTTTCTGATATAACAGATATTGCTTGCGCTCTCATTAGTTGAGAGCGTTCTAACTCTGCTTGCTTACGCTCAGTAATATCTCGATAAATCCCCACAAAACAAACAGGTTTACCTGTTTTTTCATAAACCTTTTTCGCTGTTGTTTCTATCGGAACTTCCGACTTATTTTTTTTTATACAAGCAATCTCACCCACAAATAAACCACTTGTTTCCATTTCCTGAATAACAAGAGCGTTAATTTCTTCTTGGATATCTGAGCGATACAGAAACTTAACTTGTTTACCAATTACTTCTTGATCTGTGTAACCAAAAATATCTTCTGCTGACCCAAGCCATTTTTGAATCTTACCTTCCAAGTCTGTAACTATAACTGCCTCTGGCATTTGTTCCAATACTTCATTTTTAATTAATAAAGTATCTTCTACCTGCTGACGCTGAATTATTTGGTGTTGCAACTCAGCATTAATTTTAGCCAGTTGGGCAGTACGTTCTTCTACGCGCCTTTCTAGTTCATATTGAGCTTGCCGTACAGCATCTTCAGCTTGTTTACGACGGGTGATATCAGTAGAAATTCCACAAATAGCATCAGCAATTCCAGCAGAGTTATAAAGCGGAAACTTGACGGAAAAATAGCTATGTAATCCATCTTGATGAGGAGCCACCTCTTCAAACTCTAAAGGATTTAAATCTGTCAACACTTTTTGATCATTCGCTCTAAATTTGTCAGCAAAATCTTTTGAGAAAATCTCGTAATCAGTTTTGCCAATCACATCTTTCTTGCTGACATGAAATAAATTTTCAAACTGACGGTTAATTAGTATGTAGCGACCTTGAACATCTTTAAGGTATACAACTACTGGAGAATTCTCTAAAATAGCTTGTAGTTGTTGATTGGAAGCGCGTAAAGCTGCCTGCTGTTGTCTACTAATTAAGCTATACCAACCACTTAACACTAAAAGTGCAAAGCAGATCAAAGAGGGTATTTCTGCCATGTTGAGCCAGCGACGAAGCAGCAGTGTCAACATTAGCGTTACTGTAATTGTCACTAAAGGAACGCTGTATCGCACCAGCCGAGAGCGTGTTGTATTCAACATGACATGGGATGTCTGAAAATTATCTGCACTTAGTCTAGGCTGTATTTAGCCTAAAAGTGCTAAACCTTAGTGTAATTTGTTTGCTCTTTATTCGGTTACAGTCCACAAACTAAAAGATCGCTTAAGCCTGATGCCTCAACTTCTCTAGTAGTAAATACCTAATACAAGTAAAATTATAGGATTGTGAAGTTGACTAAATTCGTCTTCTGTGTTGAATTATTTATACTAAAAATTAGTTGCTTTTACAGGAACAAAAGCATCTCTGCTAAGTATCCTAAATATATAGTAAACAAGCCGTTTGAATATTAAACATTGCTTTAGTTGAACCCAGTTTTAGATTAAGTAATGCGATCGCACATCAGCAGAATATTTAAGATCATGAATATATAGCTCCTAACCAATTTCCAGCTAAACACATCACTTACTGGTCAGGAAAGACAAGGCAACAATGGTAATGAATTATGAATGAGAATATATCTACTGTCTCTGAAGGCAATTCTACATTAACTCAGTTAAATATGAATAATGTAGGCACTAGCTATTTACTGTGGCTCGGCTGTTTGTTACAACTACACGGTTTGCACCGTTTTTATAACAAGAAGTATGTTACAGGGCTTTTGTGGCTGTGTACTTTTGGTTTATTTGGTATCGGGCAATTTATAGATTTGTTTGTAATGCGCGGTTTGGTTGAAGAACACAATTTCAAAGCAAGTATGCAATTTGGTTTGTCCCCGAATGGCGTACCGCTTCCTCAACCTGTGATCGCACTCACTAACCCTCTACCAACCCAGGAGCAATTAATGGTCAAACTGCTGAAAGCCGCAGCAGCAAGAGGTGGTAAGCTTTCAGTTACTCAAGCTGTGATGGATACAGGAGCTAGCTTTGCTCAAGTAGAAGCAACCTTAAAGGAAATGCTCAAAAGTGGATACATTTGTATAGACAACCACACAGTTACAGGCGTTGTCCTTTACGATTTCATTGAACTTTAAGAAAGTAAATATAATTAAATATAAAATAAAACTCCCCACCTCGAAGTTCGGGGTGGGGTTCTGTTTACTCTAGTTAATAGCTAGTGACTAATTTCTTACCAGCCACTTTTGGGCATTCAATCGCTGAATTACACCAAAAATCATCAAATCTAGTGTTACTTTGCGCTCATCAATTAAGAATGGCTCAAGTGTGCTAGGCTTACCCCGATTTTCGGCGTAAGAAAAAGCTCTTTTTCCTTGAATATCTTCTTCTAGAAAATATACCCTAAATTGGCGTAAACCGCCGTTCCAATTTCCAAGAACTTGCCAACATTGAGGTTCTTGCTGATACCCAGTAATAGGAATCTTTTGCTGCTCAAATTTTAACTCTAGATCTTCGACACCTTGGCTTGCTAGTGATGTTTTTAAACCTGGCAAGTAGTGTTGTTGAATAAACTCAGCAAACGGTTTATCTTCAACTGCTGGTGCTTTCTCTTTTTTAGCTGCCTTAGCTGGCGCTTCATCACCCTTAGCCGCAGCAGCTTTTTTAGCCGCAGGCTTTTCACCTTCTGCTGTAGCTTCATCACCCTTAGCTTTGGCAGCAGCCTTTTTAGCCGCAGGCTTCTCTTCTGTCTTAGCAGATACCGCAGGTTGGTCTACTGCTGTTTGAGAACTATTTTCCGAAACAGAAGCTTCTGCCGTCGGTTTTTCTCCCGCAGCATTAGGATTCACATCAGAATTAGCTGTTGTAGGATCAGGCGCATTTGCTGAGGGGATATCTGTCGCCTGATCTGAACTCGTACTAGGAGCGTGTTCTTCAGCAACACTGGGAGCCTGCTTGTCAACAGTGCTAGGGGCTACCTCTCCGGCAGCATTATGGTTGGTTTCTTCTGCCATTGTTTAAGCTATTCCATACTGAGGATTACACGCATAAAACAGTTTTCAGTTAAAAAATTCTGTTTACTGTCCACTCCCAATCGTAGCTTGAATCAGCCGCCAGCGACTGCGGGAACGATACTAACTTGATCGCCATCATTCAACTGTGTCTTTGTGCCTTCTAAAAAGCGGATGTCTTCGTCGTTGACGTATAAATTCAAAAATCGACGTGGTTCGCCTTTGTCATCACAAAGACGTGCTTTGATACCAGGACAGTTTTGCTCTAAGGAATCCAGAAGTTCTGAAATGTTGCTGCCTGTGCATTCAAGAGTAGCTTGATCGTTAGCAAATTTTTGCAGAGCGGTAGGAATTAAAACTTTGACGGACATATTTAGAAAATCAGAAGTCGTGATTAGTATTTGGCAAGGGAAACTGGTAATAAGAACCTATCCTAAAAGTTAATTTTAGAAATTTTAGACCATAGCCTAAAGCAGATACTTTTTCGCCGCTAACTATTTTAAGCTAGGTTCTATCCCAAATCCTAAATTAAACGAGGACTTGCTGCCAGTCAAGGCGTTCCAAAGTGCGAGAACGTTCTAAAGCACGTTCAAAACTATCTAGCTTGGCTTCGATTGTCAGAGGTTCTCCAACGTATCCTTGCACTGCTTCTTGCGTTTTCAGCCCATTACCAGTGATGTAGATTACGGTGCTTTCTTCTGGATCAATCTTACCTGCTTCTACCAGTTTCTTTAATACCGCAACTGTAGTACCACCAGCAGTTTCAGTAAAAATACCTTCGGTTTCAGCTAGTAGCTGCATACCTTCAATAATTTCGCGATCGCTAACTGATTCTATATTACCGTTGGTTTTCCGAGCAATATCTACAGCATAGACACCATCTGCTGGATTACCAATGGCAATGGATTTAGCAATAGTATTTGGTTTAACTGGTTTGATAAAATCCCGTTCTTCTCTGAAAGCTTCGGCGATAGGAGAACAACCATCTGCTTGCGCTCCACTAAAACGAACGTGCTTATCTGCAACCAGTCCGACTTTGATAAATTCTTGGAAACCTTTGTAAATCTTTGTAAATAAAGATCCAGATGCTAAGGGAGCAACAATATGATCTGGCAACTCCCAACCTAGCTGTTCAGCTACTTCATAACCCAAGGTTTTTGAACCCTCGGAATAGTAGGGGCGCAAATTGATATTGACAAATCCCCAGCCGTATGTATTAGCAACCTCAGAGCAGAGGCGATTAACTTGATCGTAATTTCCTTGAACAGCCATTAAAGTTGGGCTGTAGATTAAAGTACCTAAAATTTTACCTGCTTCCAGATCAGCAGGAATGAACACGCAACAGTCTAAACCTGCATAAGCTGCGATCGCCGCAGTAGAATTAGCTAAATTACCTGTACTTGCACAGGATACTGTCGTGAAACCCAATTCTTGCGCTCTAGTCAGAGCAACTGATACCACCCGATCCTTAAAACTCAAGGTGGGCATATTGACGGCATCATTTTTAATGTAAAGCTTTTTCAGACCCAGGCGACGTGCCAAACGATTAGAGCGTACTAAGGGAGTCATCCCTGTTCCAACATCAATAGGTGTATCAGTAGCAACTGGTAAGAAAGACTTGTAGCGCCAGATTGAATTTGGCCCTGCTTGAATACTTTCACGAGTTACGTGACGGCGTATAGCATCGTAGTCATAGCTAACTTCCAATGGGCCAAAACAATACTCACATACATGAATTGCTTTAGCTTCATACTCAGCACCACACTCTTTACAGTTAAGGGATGTAAAGGTTGCTGTTCCAGCTTTTAGAGGTTTAGTTGCCTGGGTCATGGGTATAGCTCTACTGATACGTCCGTCAACATTTCGCTGATAGTAACACAGGCAAAAATACCCGTCAAACATACCCGACTTTTTTTATCGGGTATAAATCAAACGCTTACAAATTCAGCATTTGATTTATCGGGTTACTCAGTTGGGAATAATAAAAGCAATAGCAATAAAGCTATACAAAAAAAATGAGTGGGGACTGATTTGCCACAATAGTATTAAGGTGATGCCAATAGCCGTATCCGGGGTATTTGTAATCTAAGGGGTGCGTAGGTATAGCCTGATTAAAAACAGCCAGAAACAATATAAGGAGATTTATATGTACGGCTTAGTGAACAAAGCTATTCAAGATATGGTATGCGAGCGCTTTGGAGTAGAAACTTGGGAGACAATTAAACAAAAGGCAGAAATCGAAGAAAGTGTTTTCCTAAGTATGGAAGCTTATCCCGATGACCTTACTCACAGGTTAGTAAAAGCAGCTAGCATGGTTTTGGGACTGTCTGCCTCCGATATTATGCAAGCCTTCGGGGAATATTGGATTTTATATACTGCCCAAGAAGGATACGGTGAGATGATGGAAATGAGTGGAGATAATCTACCAGATTTTCTCCAGGATCTTGATAATCTTCACACCCGTGTTGGTGTGATATTTCCGCAACTTAAGCCACCCTCCTTTGACTGTAGCGAGATGGAAGATGAATCCCTTAACTTGCACTACCATTCCCATCGAGAAGGACTAGCTCCAATGGTACTTGGATTAGTGAAAGGAATAGGAGCAAAATTTGATACAGAAGTGGAAATTACACAAACAGTTAATCGGGAAGAGGGTGCTGACCACGACGAATTCTTGATCAAGTACAAGCCCAACTAACGCAACTATGATTCCTCCCTACGTCAGTCTCTCGCCTGCTTTGTTGGCGAAGTTATTCCCATTTCACATCGCGTTCAACAAAAATACGGAGATTGTTCAGGCGGGGGAGGTTTTACAGCGCATAGCTGGTGAATCTTTAGTGGGAAGTCAGCTTGAGCAGCATTTTCAGGTTGCTCGTCCCAGAGTCAAAATAGACTTCGATGCCATCAAGAAGCAATCGCGTTCCCTATTTTTACTAGAATCTCTA
The DNA here is from genome assembly GCA_036702875.1 of Oculatellaceae cyanobacterium. GTDB lineage: Bacteria > Cyanobacteriota > Cyanobacteriia > Cyanobacteriales > PCC-9333 > Crinalium. The sequence goes on from DATNQB010000076.1 coordinate 196,172, forward strand.
CATAATGGGATGCAGCTTAAGGGGCAGATGGTTTATGTAGAAGAGCAAGAGGTGATATTTTTCCTGTGTTCTCTCTGGGTTACTGAAACTGAGACTTTGGGAGCTTTAAACGTTAAACTTAAAGACTTTGCAATTCACGACCCAATAGTTGACTTTCTGTTTTTGTTACAAGCAAAAGATACGGCATTAACAGATTCCAAAAAGTTGACAGAGGAACTAACCCAACAGCAGGAGGAATTGAACTCAGCATTGCAAATCCAAGCTGAACTGGTTAAGGCGGCTGAGGCGCAAGCACAAAAGTTAGAAAAAGCAATGATCGAGTTGCGGCAAGCTCAGGCACAACTAATTCAGACTGAAAAAATGTCAAGTCTAGGGCAATTGGTAGCAGGGGTAGCCCATGAAATTAACAACCCGATTAACTTTATACAGGGTAACATCAAACCCGCTAATGAATACATTCAAGACTTATTAGATCTAGTGCAACTTTATCAAGAGCAGTATCCCAATCTTACTCCAGAAATTAATCAAAAAATTGAAGAAATAGAGTTAGATTTTTTAATTGAAGACCTCCCAAAACTGATTTCTTCAATGCAAGTTGGGGCTGAACGTATCAGCGAAATTGTCAAATCTCTGCGTAATTTTTCCCGCCTTGATGAAGCGGAGATTAAAGCTGTAGATATCCATTCAGGCATTGAAAGTACGCTAATGATTTTACATAACCGTCTGAAAGCTACATCCGAGCATTCAACAATTGAGGTAGTTAAGGAGTACGGCGAGTTACCTCAAGTTGAGTGCTATGCAGGACAAATCAATCAAGTGTTTATGAATGTTATTGCTAATGCTATTGATGCACTAGAAGAAAATAATTTGAAGATTCCTAAAACTGAAAGAGCTGGGAAAAAAAGTGTGATCGCAATTCGTACAGAGGTTGTAGGATCTGATCGAGTAGCAATTCGGATTTCGGATAATGGAGCGGGAATGCCAGAAACAGTCAGAAACCGACTATTTGATCCGTTTTTTACGACTAAACCTGTAGGCAAAGGTACTGGTTTAGGTATGTCGATTAGCTATCAAATTGTAACTGAAAAGCACAGCGGATCGTTGCAGTGTATTTCAGCACCAGGGGAGGGAACAGAGTTTATAATTGAAATTCCGATTCAACAACCTGATCTAATGAAGTAACATAACTTCCTTCTTAAATGTGTTGCAGCTTATTAACCGCCACTAACTGGTGGAATCAGCACAACTTCATCACCTTGTTGCAAGATGGTATCTGGTTCTACGAATTGAAGATTGACACCACAGCGCGTCAAATTACGCCACTTTTCTAGTTCTGGATGTTCGTTAATCAGTTGATCTAATACTGTTACTACGGGGGTGTTTGGGGGAAATTTCAGGATTAATTCAGAAACACCATAAGCTTCTTGATAAGCTGCAAACAACTTAACGGTGACGGTGATTGAAGGCTGAGACATAAGATGCCAACAAACTTGAGATTATAACAAATAAGCTATTATCAAGATTAAGGCAAATATCAAAAGTTAGCACTATAGCATTTGTTCAATGCGACGAAAATCGCGCTCTACTTCTATCCACAAAGAACGGTTATGAGGATCGGTGCGGAGAGCTTTTTTGAGATAAATTCTAGCTTTATCTAATTGGCGATCGCTCACTAACTGACGACCCCAACTAGAATAAGCGATCGCATTCCACTGTCTGACTTCTGGATCTTGGGGAAAGCGTTGTGCTAAAGCTTCTGCAAGTGCGATCGCACGGGCAAACTTACGAGATTTAAGCAACTGTTGCAACTGCTTATAAGCACTCCACTTAATCTGTAGCTCACTTAACGACAGTTCAGGTGGATCTTGCTGCTGATTTTCCTTGTCCTTAGAAGTGCGAACAACCTTTGTTACTCGTGGCTGCTGCCAGAAAACATTAGTATCTTGTTTCTGTGTCTGTTTTGCTGCCTGAGATGCAGGTATTCTAGGCGTATTGACAGCACTTAGAAGTAACTTATACGCCTCAGTCAATTCAATAAACTTAGCTTGAGCTTGCTGATTGCCACCGTTAATATCAGGATGATATTTCCGTGCTAAACGCCGATAAGATTTCTTAATTTCAGCCGTTGATGCTTCAGAATTTAAGCCCAACAAGCGATAACAATCCGTCAGATTCATTAAAGGAATTGAACTGAGCAACTGACTAAAAAGTTTAAAGGCAAAAAATTAAATTGATGCAACAAAAGTATGAAGTGTAAAGGATAAAGAATTAAGTTTCTTTATTCTTCCCACTTCATACTTCACTCTTGTACTATACTGGGCGTTCTTCAATTACACGGTCAATTAGACCATATTCCATTGCTTCTTGAGCAGACATGAAAAAGTCACGATCCATGTCCTTCTCAATCTTTTCTAGAGGATTGCCTGTGTTCTTAGCATAGATTTGATTGAGTTGGCGACGAATGCGGATAATTTCTCTCGCCTCAATCTCAATATCTGTAGCTTGCCCACGAGCACCACCCGAAGGTTGATGAATCATAATTCGTGAGTGAGGCAAAGCTAACCGTTTACCTTTGGTACCAGCAGCTAGTAGGAAAGAACCCATAGAAGCTGCTAGACCAACACAAATTGTTACCACATCAGATTTAATGTGTTGCATGGTGTCAAAAATCGCCATGCCTGCTGTTACAGATCCACCAGGAGAATTTATATAAAGATAGATATCTTTACCTGGATCTTCAGAATCCAGATATAGCATTACAGCGATGATTTGGTTAGCAATTTCATCATCAACATCTCTACCTAGGAAAATAATCCGTTCTCGGTACAGACGATTGTAGATATCGATCCACTGAGTATATTGTTCCCCTGGCAAGCGGTAAGGAACTTTCGGGACACCTATCGGCATTTAGTCCTCCATTGAGGTATTAAGAGGTCTTAATTTTGGATTTGAAATTTAGGATTAAGTTTCCTTAATTTTCAGCTAGGTGCTGATATTGAGCAAGGCAGGGAAGGTGCAGGGGAGATTTAAATACAGAATTATTCATTACTCCTGAATCCGCCTTTAAGGAACTCCTACCGGAAGGGGTGAAAGTGCTTCTGCTGTTGACTCTAAAACTTGATCGATCAGACCATACTCTTTTGCCTCAAAAGGAGTCATATATAACATCCGATCCATATCTTTGGCAATTTTTTCTGGCGAGTTACCTGTATTTTTAGAGAGTATTTCCAGCAATGTCGCTTTGTTTGCCAACACTTCCTTAGCTCGTATTTGAATATCAGTCGCTTGACCGCGAGCGTAGGCTTTTGGCTGGTGCAGGACAATGTTGGCATTGGGTAAGCTAACTCTGCAACCTTTAGTACCAGCAGACAGCAACATTGCCGCCATTCCCATCGCTGAACCAATACAGATGGTGTGGATGGGTGGTTTGATGTAGCTCATGGTGTCGCAGATGGCAAATGCTTCGGTTTCAAAGCCAATCGGCTCGCCATTGTAATTTGATGTACCAGTGGAATTGATGTAGATTTTAATCGGTTTTTCCGGGTCTTCGTATTGTAAATACAGCAGTTCAGCAACGATTAACTCCGTAACCGATGGTACTAGAGGCATACCCAGATAGACAATTCGCTCCTTCAATAACATGGAGGGGAGGTCTGGCGGTGGTGTACGGTAAAAGTTATCACCGTAGTATGGAGATTGAACTGCCTGAATTGGTATGTTCATGGCGTTTTTTTGACTGAAATGAAGGCGCTATCTTTAAAACATACTAGCTTGCTTCAGGGCATGGCTGCCGACTTGGGATTAATAAACTGGCAGAGATGTTAAGCGACAAGTTATTTTGATTGTTAGTTGTACGCTTTTTGAGATTTTGTTTTTGGTAGCCTAAATATTTTTAGATGCTACTTCATATTGGTCTTGCTTTAATAGGAGTTTTGTGATATGAAAGCCGATCTACAATCTGTTTTAAATGATGCAAATGTTGATGCGACTCAATCGAGTACTCAACGTCAGTTAGCGATAGATATTTCTGCGATCGCAGATGGCAGGGAAAGCAGTGCGCCAGTAAATTTGTGCTTAATTTTGGATCACAGTGGTTCAATGAATGGACAACCACTAGAAACTGTCAAAAAGGCAGCACAACGTTTAGTTGATCGACTTTCACCAGGCGATCGCATTTCTGTTATAGCTTTTGATCATAGAGCTAAGGTGATTGTCCCTAATCAAGTAATTAAAGATCCAGCTAAGGTTTCTAAAGCAATTTCTTCATTACAGTCTGATGGTGGTACAGCTATTGATGAAGGTTTAAAACTGGGAATTGAAGAACTAGCAAAAGGAAAAAAAAATTCAATTTCCCATGCTTTTTTGCTGACAGATGGCGAAAATGAACATGGTGATAATAAACGTTGTATCAAATTAGCTGAACTAGCTACTGAATATAAATTAACTTTAAATACTCTCGGATTTGGCGAACACTGGAATCAAAATGTGTTAGAACAAATTGCTGATGTTGCAGGCGGTACACTGGCTTACATTGAACAGCCAGACCAAGCTGTGCAAGAATTTAGCCGCTTGTTTAGCCGTATTCAATCAGTAGGATTAACTAATGCTTACTTGTTGCTCTCTTTAATGCCTAAAGTGCGGTTGGCAGAACTGAAACCTATTGCTCAAGTAGCTCCTGATACAATTGAATTACCAGTGCAGAGAGAAGGCAATCAATTTGTAGTGCGCTTGGGTGATTTAATGACAGATGTTTCGCGGATAATTCTAGCTAATTTATATATCGGTCAATTAGCAGAAGGTCGTCAGAATATTGCTCAAATTCAAGTACGCTATGATGACCCAGCAATGGGTAAACAAAATTTACTTTCTGATTTAGTAAATGTAGAAGCGAATGTTGTACGCTCTTACCAGCCTGCTCCTAATGCAGAAGTGCAGCAGTATATATTAGCTTTAGCTAAGTATCGCCAAACTCAACTAGCAGAGTCGAAATTGCAAAGAGGCGATCGCGCTGGTGCTGCTACTATGTTACAAACTGCTGCTAAAACAGCTTTACAAATGGGCGATAAAAGTGCTGCAACTGTTTTACAAACCAGTGCTACTCGTTTGCAAGCAGGTGGAGAACTCTCGGAAGCTGATAAGAAGAAAACTCGCATTGTTTCTAAAACTATTTTGCAGGAATAATTGGTTAATTAGTTAATTTTTTATTTGCTTGCTAATACCCACTATTGCTTAAAAGAAGTGGGTATTTTATTATATTTGTCTGATTTTTGTCTTAGCTTTCTTGACATACCAGATCAAAATTATTCCTATTATAATTCCCAACCCATGCGCCCAATAACCAATGCTGAACAAATTAATCCCACCAGCAATATTTAAACTACCAATGCCATAAAATGATTGCTGAACAAACCACCAAAAGAGATAAAACCATGCTGGTAATGTGATAGGTATAAAAATAATTACTAGCGGTAAGATAGTTTCAATTCTGGCTTTAGGAAATAAGAATATGTAAGCGCCAAGTACAGATGCGATCGCGCCATTTGCTCCCAGTAATGGTACTGTTAACTTTGGCTCAATAATTATTTGTAATACTTCTGTTGTAATACCAGAAATTAGGTAAAATATTAAGTATTTTAAATGCCCAAAATGAGTCTCAACACTTTTACCAAAAACAAACAAAAATAGTAGATTACCTAAAATCTGGCTAAAGCTGCTGTGGAGAAAAATTGCTGAAATTAAAGAACCAGCGCCTATCATAACCGCTACCCATGCCGCCGGATTATGAGTTTTGAAAGCGTCTAAAACTACAGTAGTAATTCGATCTGGAATTATCCCCCAGGAGTTAATAAAATTTGGTAATTCACCAGCAATATCTAATTTTAATTCAACTAAAAATAAGCAGATATTAAAGCCTATAAGTAAGTAATTAACTAGCGGTTGGCTGCGACTGGGGATATTATCGCTAAGAGGAATCATAAAAATCAAATATAAATCAATTTGCTCAAATCCAACCTAACCCCCTAGCCTCCTTCCCTGCTAGGGAAGAGGGAATAAGAACAAACTTCTCTCTTTGCAGGAGAGGGGTTGGGGAGAGGTGAAGCATTAAATGTTTAATCTTCTCCTAACTTACTAAATAAAGTAGCAAGAATTGTATTAGAAAATAAAAACCCTTCCGGATCACTTAGTCGGATTCTCCCAGAAGTTGGTAATTGAGGATTAAATATAATTTTACCTAACTTTGTTGAGCAGTAATTTTCGCCTAAAACTTCTACCCAACCCTGTTTATAATAATCTTGCAAACAATCCCAAATTTGTTTGAGTGTTTGTGTTCCAAATTGTTCAGCTAAATTTTGTAAACTTAAACCTTCTGCCATCCGCAGCCCTAACATTAAAGTTTCTAACAAAACTTCATTCTCCGAAATTTGAGGACATTCAAAAGTCCCCTTATTTTGAGTTAACTGTTGTACCCATTCGTAATACTCCCGTGTTTTGCGGGGGCGAGTGAATCTACACCCATCAACATAGCTAGATGCACCCATCCCAAAGGCATAATAAGGACGATTTTCCCAGTAAACTCGATTATGGCGGCAGTGATAATCGGGTTGGGAATAGTTAGAAATTTCATAATGCTGATAACCACTACTTGTAAGGACTTGCTGCGCTAGTCGATACATATTAGCTGCTGTTTCATCAGTAGGTAAAGGTTTATCCCCTGGGTGATACTGCCGTCCAAAAGCAGTTACAGACTCGATAATTAAGTCATAAATTGATATGTGATTGGGTGCGATCGCAACTGCTGTTTCTAAAGAAGTTTGCCATTGTGCTAAGGTTTGATGGGGCAACCCAGAAATTAAATCTATGCTGAAATTGGGTACTGCTGCTGTGCGAATAATTTCAATTGATGCGTAGATATCCGAGACATTGTGCGATCGCCCACATATTTGCAATAATTCATCTTGGAACGCTTGCACACCCATACTAATTCGATTTACACCCGCATCTAAATACCCTTTTATTTGTTGGTAGTTAAACGTACCTGGGTCAATTTCCATTGAAATCTCAGCATTAGCAGCAATCCCAAATTGCTTATTTAGTACATCCAGCAAGTGTTTTAACTGTTCTACTGATAACAGTGATGGTGTACCGCCACCAAAAAAAATCGTTTCTAACGGATACCCTAATTTTGGCGTAATCGAGATTTCTTGAGATAAGACATCTATATACTGCTGGATAGTACCAGAGTTTTCCCCTGTCTTATTACCTACAACTGAAACCGGAAAATCGCAGTAATAGCATCTACGTCTACAAAACGGAATATGCAAATATGCAGATTTAGGAATCCCAGTATCTCTAGATAACTGATATTTTTGTAAATTATTTAACAATTGATGGACTGGCATATATTACCGATTCAAGTAATTATTAAGCGTTAATTAATAATTGTTAAGTTATTAAAATTTTTGCTCGATCAAGTATATTTATATTAGATTTATTGCATAAGTTTATCTAATCCTGGTTTGGATTTGCGTAGCAGGTGACAACGCTGCGTGTATATCTGCGGTTAATTAACCTTTGCCAATAATCAAAAATCAACATCTAAACGATATTTAACTAATTTAATTTTAATAATTAAAAGCTCACAAACTTAAGGCGCGTCAGAAACGCAATAGCTTGAAATATATAATGTAATGTATCTGGATCTGGTTTTATTTTTTTTGAATCATCCCAGGAATCATAACTTCCATTCTATTGAAACAAAACAATGGTTGATGCAATCATCATAATTATACTTATCCTAGCAGCCGCAGGCATAGGCTTCGACAGCGTTGAATTGCTGCCCAGCAACGTGTTGCAGCAAGTGACGAATGTTGAAGCTTTGCGATGGATAACTGCTGCATTTGCTGCCTTAGTTGGCGGTGCATTTGGGTTGGTTGTCCAAACAGCCTATCGCCGCGTAGAAGCGCAAGTTCGGGAAATGCCAGCCGAAGTTTTATTAACCAGAGCGATTGGGTTAATACTTGGGCTGTTAGTTGCTAACTTAATGCTGGCTCCAGTTTTCTGGCTGCCAATGCCTATAGACTTTGCTTTCCTTAAACCACTACTAACAATTTTAGCTAGTGTAATGTTTTGCTACTTAGGAGTTACTCTCGCTGATACTCATGGTAGAGCATTTTTGAGATTAATTAATCCTCATAGCATGGATATGTTGGTAGCAGAAGGTACTCTCAAACCAGCATCTACCAAAGTAGTTGATACTAGCTGCATTATTGATGGTCGGATTGAGGAACTACTCAAGACAGGCTTTATTGAGGGGCAAATCCTCGTTCCCCAGTTTGTATTACAAGAACTGCAACAACTTGCTGATTCTTCCAACGATATGAAGCGAGTAAGGGGACGCAGAGGCTTAGATATCCTTAATAGCATGAAAGAAACTTTTGCAGACAGAATAGTTATCCATGCTGCTGACTACGATGATATCTCCACCGTAGATGCAAAATTAGTGCGTTTCACTCAAGAAATTAACGGCACACTTTTAAGTAATGACTACAATCTGACGAAAGTTGCCAACTTGCAGAAAGTATTAGTTTTGAATGTTAACGATTTAGCTCAAGCAATACGTCCAATTTATCTACCAGGTGACTGGCTAGATTTGAAAATTATCAAGGAAGGTAAAGAAGCTGCACAGGGGATAGGCTATCTGAATGATGGCACGATGGTAGTTGTAGAAGAGGGACGTAAATATGTCGGTGGTGAACTGCGAGTGATTGTTACCAGTGCATTACAAACCTCTGCTGGTAGGATGATTTTTGCACGACCCCAAGCGTCTTTTGTTGCTTGAATGACAGTTACTTGTGTTGAAGATAGGGAGGGGGAGGAGAGAGGAGAGGGGAAGAGATGCCATGTAGAGGCGTACTAGGGTATGTCTCTACACTCTTGTTTCTATGCAGGACTGACAACTTGCGGATTATCTTACTGTAGAGAGATCCGAATTTCACATATAGTGTAATCCGTTGAGCAAAGTTAAGTGCGATCGCGCAAAATCTATTACAGAGATCCTAAGCACGTAATAACACAGTTACCATGACTATGCTCGAACAAGGCACAATCACTATACATAGTGAGAATATCTTTCCCATTATCAAAAAATCTCTCTACACAGACCACGAAATATTCCTACGGGAACTCATTTCTAACGCAGTCGATGCCATCCAAAAATTAAAGATGGTTTCCTTGTCAGGAGAATTTCAAGGTGAAATAAACGAACCCGAAATTCAAATTACTATTGACAAAGAGCAAAAAACCCTCTCCATAACTGATAACGGCATCGGTATGACCGCCGATGAAGTCAAAAAATACATCAATCAAGTCGCCTTCTCTAGTGCTGAAGAATTTATTAACAAGTACAAAAATAATGGCGACCAGCAAATTATCGGTCACTTTGGACTAGGTTTTTATTCCTCTTTCATGGTGGCGAGTCAAGTTGAAATTGATACTTTTTCATATCAACCAGAAGCGCAAGCTGTTCACTGGACTTGTGATGGTTCACCAAAGTTTCAGTTAGATGAGTCATCACGCACTCAACGCGGTACTACTGTCACTCTTACCCTCCAAGAAGAAGAGCAAGAATACTTAGAACCAGCTAGAATTCGTCAATTAATTAAAACCTACTGCGACTTCATGCCAGTACCCATCAAGCTAGATGGAGAAGTCGTCAACAAGCAAAAAGCACTTTGGAAAGAGTCACCTCAAAACCTTACAAAAGAAGATTATCTAGAGTTTTATCGCTATCTCTATCCTTTCCAAGAAGAACCGTTACTATGGGTACACCTCAACACAGATTATCCGTTTATTCTCAATGGGATTCTGTACTTTCCCAAGCTTAAACCTGATGTTGATGTTTCTAAAGGACAAATTAAGTTATTCTGCAATCAGGTATTTGTTAGCGACCACTGCGAAGAAATTATTCCTAAATTCTTGCTACCGTTACGGGGTGTAATTGATAGCACAGATATTCCTCTTAACGTTTCTCGTAGTGCGTTGACAAACGATCGCACAGTACGACGTATAGCAGATTATATCGCCAAAAAGGTAGGCGATCGCCTCAAAGAACTTTACCGCGAAAACAGGGAAGAATATATTCGCTGTTGGCAAGATTTAGGAACCTTCGTTAAATTTGGTTCCCTCAACGACGACAAATTTAAAAAACAAGTCGAAGATATTATTATCTTCCGTACTACCTACCAAGAAAGTAGCCCTAAAGCAGAAACAGCTAGCGAGACACCAGCAGTACAAGTACAAACAGAAGGTGATGCTTGGCAAGATGTCACCCCAGCAACTACTGAACCTGCTACTGCCAAAAACGGAGAAGTTTACACTACTCTAAAAGAATACTTAGAACGCAACAAAGAACGCCACGAAAATCGCGTATTTTACTGCACCGAACCTGTAACTCAGGCAACATACGTACAACTGCACAAAAGCCAGGGTTTAGAAGTCCTATTTATGGACTCCTTTATTGATACCCACTTCATCAGCTTCTTAGAACAGGCATATTCTGATGTTAAGTTCACCCGTGTAGACTCAGAACTTGATGAAACCTTAATTGACAAAGACAAAGCTGGGGAAATAGTTGACCCAACAACCAACAAAACTCGCAGCGAACAAATTAAAGAGTTATTTGAAAAAGCTCTCAACAAACCTAAACTCAACATTCGCACCGAAGCACTCAAATCAGATGACCTACAAGGAACACCACCAGCAATGGTGTTGTTACCAGAATTTCTGCGACGTTTACGCGAAATGAACGCCTTAATGCAACAACAAAATATGGAGTTTCCTGAAGAACATATTTTAGTTGTGAATACAGCACATCCACTGATTCAAAACTTAGTTAATTTGAGTCATGGTAGCGTAATTCAAGGGGAAGGGGAATCACCTAGCGGTCAATTAGTTAGCCTCATGTGTCACCATATCTATGATTTAGCATTGATGGCACAAAAAGGATTTGATGCTGAAGGAATGAAATCCTTTGTTGAACGTTCTAACCAAGTATTAACCCGCCTGACAGAACGTTAGAAACAGTGATAATTGGGAGGGGGGTAAAGAATAGAATCTAAATCCGCTCCTCTCTCAAATCAGTTTCACAAGAGATGGAGGAAATAAAATGCAACTCGAATTGAATCAATTGAGTGTTCCGCCAGGTCAAAGAGTACTGCTAAAAAATGTTAGCTGGCAGATGTTTGAAAGTATTTTAGATGAACTGGGAGAAGGTCGTGCTGCTAGAATTTCCTATAGTCAAGGAACTTTAGAAATTATGACCCCTTTGCCAGAGCATGAAAATGATAAAGTAATTCTTGGTGACTTTGTAAAAGCAATATTGGAAGAACTAGATATTGAATTTGTGAGTTTTGGCTCTACAACCTTTAAAAATAAAGTTATGGTTCAAGGTGTAGAGCCAGATGATTGTTTTTATATTAAGAATGAAGCAGCTATACGAGGAAAAAAACGTATAGATTTAACTATAGATCCACCGCCAGATTTGGCTATTGAAATTGATATTACTTCTAGAACTCAGTTTAATAATTATGAGTCTTTAAAAGTGCCTGAACTGTGGAGATACAACGGAAAAAGACTACAAATTAGTGTGCTGAAAAATGGAAAATACGTTGAATCAGAAAATAGTTATAACTTTTTAGGTATATCTCTGAAAGAGGTGATTCCTCAGTATGTTGAGCAAAGTAAAGTTATTGGTAGAAATACTACTATGAAAGCATTTCGTACCTGGGTAAGAGAACAATTAAATAGATAATTAAAGCAGATTTTAAGTTAGTAAAATACAAAATTATTCCGTCCGCACTGTTCTTGCCCCCTCCCATTATTAAGGGGAGGGTTGGGGAGGGGTGTACTACATTTAAATAATATAATAATTGCCATGACAATATTTCCCCACGATCAATTTGCCAAAGACTATTTAGAAGAGTTATTAGGAACACTAGGGGAAGTAAAAGCTCCTCGTGAAGTGCGTTCCGAAGTGCGACAAATAGATGTTTGGTTCGCACCTGCACCACAATTACAAGGTAATGCAGAAACTCTTGGTTTGTTGGGGCGAATGGCGACGACACCGTGTTTATTTGAACCATTTCGCAATGCAGTAGCACCTAATGACATTTCTACTTGTCTGCTCAAACTTTTAGAAATTCACGCTCAGGTATACAGAGAAGCTAACCGCAGTAAGACTCGCATCAATATAGGAGATTTGCCGAAATTATGGATACTCACGCCTACAGCTTCTGAGGCAATCTTATCTGGGTTTGGTGCAAAAGTTGATGCCAATTGGTTGGCTGGGATGTATTTTCTCCCTGATTATCTTAGAACAGCAATTGTGGTAATTCATCAGTTACCTCGTACTCCAGAAACATTGTGGCTGAGGATGTTAGGTATAAGGAAAAGTACAGTCACAGGCAATTAATGAACTAGAATCACTTCCAAATCAGCATCAGTTTCGGTCAAATGCGTTGTTGTTGCTGTCGAATTTGCGTAGTAACTTAGAAGTAAATGCTGAAATAGAGGCGGAGGACAGGGAATTAGTTATGCGGTTATCACCAATTCTCTCACAGCAGTTAGACTCAGCTACCCAGCAAGGTCTACAGCAAGGACAGCGCCAAATTGTGGAAAACCTTCTTAAGGTGCGCTTTGGTTCATTAGATGAGGAATTATCGGCAATAATTTCGCCAGTGTTGTTGTTACCACTAGAGGAATTTACTCCACTGCTGCTGCAGTTGTCGCGTGATGAACTAATCACTAGGTTTGTTGAGCGCACCAAGTAAAATAACAATAACTAAGTTACTCTAGAGTGGCATCGCGCATTTTATCACCAAAACTACCCCGATGCTGGGCTACAAGGGTGAGAGTATGGCACAATGGTAGATTGTGTTAAACAGCAGCAATCATCTAGAGGTTTTCTATGGCGCGTAAATGTGAACTAACAGGCAAAAAAGCTAATAATGCCTTTGCAGTTTCCCACTCTCACCGTCGCACTAAAAAGCTACAACAGCCAAATTTACAATGGAAGCGGATTTGGTGGGAAGAAGGTAAACGCTGGGTAAGACTGAGACTGTCTACTAAGGCAATTAAGACTTTAGACCACAAAGGACTAGCACTAATGGCAAAAGAAGCAGGGATTAATTTAAACCAATATTAAATATCTCAACCTCATGCCCCCTCAATTAGGGACAAGCTAGAGAGCGTCTAAAAACTACTTCACTATGTTCTTGTTCCTCTTTTCTTAGTGAATGTTAAAGACGCTCTCTAATTATTTTGAACAGAAATAATAAACTTTTGTAAATAATTGATAGTTTGGCTGCTGCAAATGGGCAGGATTATAGTAAAGCATAGCCGCAAAACTATGTTTAAAACTTATAATTGATCGCAGTCACAATAATATATGCTTTTGTATCACAGCTAACAAATTTTGGCAAAGTTATAACAAGCACAACAGACTAAATAAATATATTTGATATTTGGTTGCATCTATAGAGGCTCTATTTATGAATTCTAAGTTAAAGATACACCTGCTCAGTCGCTCTAATGAACAAGGTTTTGCCATGCTTGCAGCCTTGGGAATAGGTTTAGTAATGTTCCTCGTGGGAGTGACAATGGTTGTTAGATCTCAAGGCGACCAAATAACAGCAACCACCCAAAAGAGTACGACTCAAAGCTTGAGTGCTACTGAAGTTGGTCTGACTCGTGTCCAGGCACTACTAAAATTAATTCCTAAACTCGGTCAAAAAAACTTTTCAGATTGGCCTGCGACTTACAGTGCTTATGTTACGGGCAAAACTTGTCTCAATGATGTAGCAAGTAGCGATTTGCTATCTGGTAATTGGGTCAACATTGTTGATAGCACCAATGCTACTAAGGGAAAATTTAAAATAGTTAGTTATGCGTATGATGATAGCAAAAATATAGGTACTTTAACCCTTGCTGGTCAAGATGGAGCTACTAATTCAATTAACTCAACTTCCTCGGTGCAGGTAAAGATTCCCCTAGTGGCCATGATTGGGATACCAGTTCCAGCCTTATGGTCGCAAACCTTTACAATGGGAAACAATAAAGTTCAAGGTAATGTTTTAGTTCATGGTTGTACTATCCCAAGTGGTGTTTCAAGTAGTAATGTACAGCCTTTAGCTGATGGCACTCAAAGTGCAGTTATTCCAAATGTTTCTGTAGCATATCCCGATCTTCCTGCCCTACCATCAGTTTGCCCATCATCAGGGACAATGCCACAAACCTGTTATCAGCTATTTAAAAATAGCCAAACAACTACTCTTACAAATATCCCCGAATCTATTACTACTCCTACAACTTTGCCGAGGTCTTGGGATCAAGCTGGTGCAGATGGTGTCTACAGATATTTAATTGGTAAAAACGGCTCAGGTAACTCTATAGATTTGCAACAAAACGGTGAATCTCTCACAGTTAAAACTGATGATAGTACTACTCCCAAGAAAAAAGTTGTTTTGTACTTGCAAGGCGATCTAGAAATGGGAGGTAACACCACAATAAATCACACTAGCCTTAATATCGCCACTGATGTCAAAGCCGCCAATTTTGTGATGTATGGCAGCGATGGTTTAGGAAATTACAAACACGCTACTGATCCCACATCAGTTTCTAATTATAAAACTACCAGTATATCAATTGGTGGTAATAGTTCTGCTGCTATGGTAATTTATGCTCCTGAAGCTACAGCAGGTGTAAATGGTGGTGGTAGTCAACCATCAACAATTACAGGAACAGTGTGGGTAAAAGGTTGGGATGGGTCTAATGCCAACCAAGTTGTGGTAACTCAAAATCTACAGTGGTCAGAACTCACAGATTTTACTCCTCCTAAAACTATTGCGGCAATTCAATCATGGCAACGCCAGGAAGCACCATAAATGTTTAAATTAACTCGAAAAAAAACAACAGCAGGCTTCACATTGATTGAAGTAATGGCAGCTATTTTAATATTAACTTTCTTCTTAGCTGTCACAATGCAAGCAATGGTGATAGCTGCTATGTTTAAGGTCAAAGCTAAACGTTATACTGAAGCAACAGCATGGATTCAACAAGATATAGAAACGATCAGAAATAAAGGCTCACAGTTAGGTATGAATATGCAATTGATGCTACCAGTAACTAGCGCTGCCACCAAGGAGATTTTTATTGAACAGGGGTCATCATTAACACTAACACCAACTCCCAGTAAAATTGTGATAGGTGATGCTTCTAAAACTTTTACTGTTGCTCAAACTCCTGTTAATTTAACTGTACCAGATCCGATTAATATAGGGAATACTATTGATGTTACTAAAATTACCGTAGATTCCCCAATAGGACAAACTTTGTCGATCACAAATAAAGTAGTAAAAGTAGTAGAAGTTACCAAATGTTATGCTACAAATTCAGCTTCTGGATTCGGTCAATACTTACAAGATAGTTTAGGCAATGTAGCTTCCACTACAAAAATTATTGCAGGTCAAACTTATGCAATTACTCGCACACCTAGCCCGAAAGATGCTGTTCCATATAACGTTCTAGGAGTTACATATAAAGTTACTCCTCAAGGCAAAACTACTCCAGTAATAGCAGAAAATTATTCTGAGGTGATTCCAGATGCGAGTCTGTATTGTCCGCAATAACAGTAAGGGATTTACCTTACTAGAAATGCTCATTGTCCTGATGATGGCTGGGATTATGGCAGCAATTTCAGCGCCTAGCTTTATGGCTATGTATAACAACAGTAAAATAACTGATGCTGTTGAGCAAGCCCAAGGAGCGTTGCAAGAAGCGCAAACACAGGCAATGCGTAGAAGTCAAAGTTGTAGTGTTAAGTTAGTTAAAATTGGTCAAAAGATTAAAACTACAGATACAACTTCTGTGACAACTCCAGTTTTAAGGGGTAATCCTGAATCGTGTTTGATAACTGGCGATCGCTCCTTAAAAGGTATTGTTCTAGATCACGATGTCGCTACTAACGATGATAGTAACGAAACTCCTTGGGAAATAACCTTTGACTATAAAGGAAGAACCTCTGCTGCAACAAACTCCGGGACAGTTTACTTTTCTATTCTTAACACACCTAGTCGAGAGAAATGTATCACAATCTCCCAAGGTATAGGCTTACTTAGAATCGGCAAAAAAAGCGCTAATAGTTGTGAGACTATTCAAATAAACTAACTATCAATAATTAAGCCTGAGTACCGCTACCAACCGGGATATTGAGGAAATAAAAGCCATGAAAATGATATTTTCTAAAATTTTTAATGAAAAAAATCAAAGTAAAAAGGGTAGTGCAGGTTTTACTTTAATCGAGTTAATATTAGCGGCATCACTACTGGGAATTGTGATTACAGTCTCTGGTTGGGGGCTAAGTGCTATCTTGCTAGCCAACGAAAGAGGCGAAGCAGAAAGTATAATTACTGATAATTTAAACCGTGCGCTTGACTTTATCAGCGATGATGTCAGAACAGCAAATCTTGCGCTTAGTAGTAGTCAAGCACCTACTTGGGCTACTGATAACGATAAATCAAATTCAGATAGCTCATCTACTGACTGGATTAACCAATTAGGCTCTTCTGTTGCTGCTGCTGCAAAATTATATCTACAAATACCTATAATTGTCGGAAGTGTAGATCCTACAAATGATGTAATTAATATTACTAATCACGACTTTAATAACGGCAATGCTATAATGTTTACTGGCTCTGGCACTGCTCCAGGCGGTTTAGTTAAAAATCAAGTTTACTATGTTTATGTAGATAGTTCTGATTCCAGTTATAAAAACAAATTTAAAGTTGCTACTACCTTAGACAATGCTAACAATAACACTACAATTGACTTAACAAATAACGGTAATGGTACTATTATTGCGAATAAATTAGTTATTTACTATAATCGGAATAGTTCAACTACTTGGCTGAAACCAAGAACACTTAACCGTTCAGTTGGCCCTTGTACATCTCCGTTTCAAGAATCTAACTGTCCAGCGCTAGTTGATGCACTTACTAATGCTGGATTGACAGCCACTGTCAGCAATTTACGGCAAGTAACACTTACTTTACAAGGTAGGATTAGTCAAAGCAAAAATCCGACTTTAACTACTACAGCATTTGTCAGAAATACTGAGCCTTAATTTAATATTTAAAGTTTTTCATAACTAAACAGAGTCTTTTGACATTCATGGCAAAAGACTCTGTTTAGTTATGGGGATAGCACTTAACTTTGGGCTGCGCGATCGCCCATAAATTATGTTGTGCTTAATATTTTATAGTAAAATTACTTATTTTTATGCTCTGTTAGTAGTATAATCTTACCAAAATTTACCAAATTTGTCAATCCATGAAAGTTTCTCAGAAGTACTTCCTAATCCAAACATTTCTTGTACCGAATAATACTAGGGGATTTACTTTACTAGAATTGCTGATTGTTTTGACACTAATTGGGATTATGGCAGCAATTGCAGTTCCTAGCTTTATGGCTATGTATAACAACAGTAAAATAAGTGACGCTGTTGAAGAAGCACATGGGGCATTGCAAGAAGCCCAAAGAGAGGCAATGCGTAAAAGTCAAACTTGCAGTGTTAAATTAGTGAAAATAGGTCAAAAAATTAACCCTACAGATACAACTACAGTTACAAGTCCAGTTTTAAGGGGTAATCCCGAATCGTGTTTGATAACTGGCGATCGCACTTTAAAAGGGCTTGTTTTAAATCACAGTGTGAGTAATCACAACGATAGTAACGAAACACCTTGGGAAATTACCTTTGACTATAAAGGAAGGACTAACGCCGTTACAAACGCTGGGACAGTTTTCTTCTCTATACCTAACACACCTAGTCAAGAGAAATGTATCACCACCTCCCAAGGTATAGGTTTATTTAGAAGAGGAAAGAGAGATGGTAATAGTTGCGAAACTACTCAACTTGAATAATACGGCTGAATATTAGACATCTCTACAAATTAAAGCTAGGTTACCTAAAACCCTTATAGAGACGCGAAATTATGCGCTACGCGAACGCGTCTCTACATTACGTGCTTTGTGCCTGTAGGCTTAAGTCCTAAGTTTATTCTGATGCAGAGCGCAATACTCAAGCGCCCCTCCGGGGCGGCTATGCCTGACGGCAGGCTACCGCCAACGCCAACCGAGTCGCTAAAGCCTTTCTCCTGCGGAGTTGCTTCGCGAACTGACAAGTCAGCGCTTGCGCGATCGCATTGCTTATTGGGTCTTCTCTCGCTGCAACTTCAAAACTAACACGCCCAGAGGTGGTAAACACAAATCTATAGAATAAGGACGATTGTGATACGTCCATTCATCAGTCCACTTACCGCCTAAATTGCCCATATTACTGCCACCATACTGACGGGCATCACTATTAAACAACTCTATATAGAATCCCGCCTCTGGCACTCCTACGCGATAATGGCTGTGTGGCTGTGGAGTGAAATTACAAACTACAACCAAAAACTCATTGGAATCCTTAGCGCGGCGGATAAACGCCACCACACTATGACGATTATCGCTACAGTCAATCCACTCAAAACCTGCCTCAGCAAAATCCTGACTATATAGTGCCGTTTCACTGCAATACAGCTTATTCAAATCACCCATAAACAGCTTAAGCTGTTTATGACGGTCAATTTGCAGCAAATCCCAGTCTAAGTCGCCCCAAACATTCCACTCACTCCACTGCCCAAACTCCATACTCATAAACTGAGTTTTCTTACCAGGGTGAGTAAACATAAAGGCGAATAAACAGCGCACATTAGCGCACTTCTGCCAGTCATCCCCAGGCATCTTACCAATGATATTGCTCTTACCGTGAACAACCTCATCGTGAGACAGCGCCAGCATGAAGTTTTCGCTGTGGTTATACCACATACTAAATGTGACATTATTTTGGTGGAATTGACGGAACCAAGGGTCCATGCTGAAGTAATCCAGCATATCGTGCATCCAGCCCATATTCCACTTCAAGTTAAAGCCTAACCCACCAACATAAGTTGGCCATGATACCATTGGCCAAGAAGTTGATTCTTCTGCGATCGATAGCGCACCTGGAAAATAACTAAATATAGTGTGATTCACTTGGCGCAAGAAATCCGCCGCCTCAATATTCTCCCTTCCGCCGTACTGATTAGTCACCCACTCGCCAGGTTTACGACAATAATCTAAGTACAGCATCGAAGCGACAGCATCGACCCGTACCCCGTCTATATGATACTTATCAAACCAAAATAAGGCATTAGCAACTAAGAAGTTACGCACCTCGTTGCGATTGTAGTTGAATACTAAAGTACCCCACTCTTTATGTTCACCCTTACGCGGATCAGCGTGTTCGTAAAGATGAGTACCATCAAAGAATGCTAAACCATGACCATCTTTAGGAAAGTGACCAGGAACCCAGTCTACAATCACACCAATGTTATTTTGGTGGCATTGGTCAATAAAATACATTAAATCTTGAGGTGTACCATAGCGGGAAGTAGCAGCATAGTAACCTGTGACTTGATAACCCCAGGAACCATCAAAGGGATGTTCTGCTATGGGTAATAACTCAATATGGGTATACCCTAGTTCCTTAACATAAGGAATTAATCGTTCTGCTAACTCACGATAAGTCAGGAAACGCGCACCTGGTTTGAGTTCAGAAACAAGCACAACTGGTGCAGTTTCTCCATTGGGTAACTTTGCAGGTTCAGCCGAAGAACCATGCAACCAAGAACCTATATGACATTCATAAACAGATATAGGTTTACTTAGGGCATCACTATGGCGGCGCTGTTCCATCCAGTCAGCGTCGTTCCAAGTATAATCACTTAAATCAGTAACTATAGAAGCGGTTTTAGGGCGAATTTCTTGCTGGAAACCATAAGGATCAGATTTTTCGTAAATATGACCTTCAATGTTTTTAATTTCGTATTTATAAGATTTTCCTACTCCTATTTCTGGGATAAACAATTCCCAAATACCATTGCCACGTTTACGCATTTGGTTGTTGCGTCCATCCCAATTATTAAAATCCCCTAAAACTGAAACATTACGAGCATTAGGAGCCCAAACAGCAAAATAAACTCCCTTAACGCCTTCCACTTCCATTAAGTGTGCGCCGAGTTTTTCATAGATGCGGTGATGATTACCTTCAGCAAACAGGTGAAGATCAAAATCTGTCAAGCCTGGAGAACGAAAGGCGTAGGGGTCATAAATAACGCGCTGATGTTCTCCTTCTTTAAGGCGCAATTGATAGTTTGCCAGTTCTGGTGTCTCAATGGTGCATTCAAAAAAGTGTGGGTGATGCACCGCTTGCATGGCATATTCGGTTCTATCTCCAGGGCAAATAACCCAAGCAGCGTCGGCGGTAGGTAAGTAGGCTCTAACAGCCCAGACAGTTTTACCATTTTCTGCGATCGCATGAGGCCCTAAAATTTCAAAAGGGTCATCATGCTGGTTCCAAACAATCCGCTCAACCTGTTCTGGGGCAATCATCATCGACATAAGCCTAGCTATCCTAAAATGAAGTAACTAAATCAACTCAAAATAAAGCTGGAGTGTTAACTCTTTATATTTATATACATTTTTTGATTTTTGTATATTTTTTATTACAAAAGCAAAGTTTGGTCATTGGTACGTTGGTGAAAGGCTCTTAAACTTTGGACTACAAAGTGCGAAAAGCTCAAGTTATAACCGCGCCAAGTATAAAGTACACCCATTCTTAATCCTAAACATCTAGAATTAAGCTTAAGACTGGCAGTTCGGACAAAATTAATCTGACTTAAGGGTGATGACAAATTCAAAGCGTTTAAAACAAACGAACCCAGAACAGTATGCACGCCTTAAAGCTGAAATAGCTTCTCCCTATAAAGGTTTGAGACAATTTATTTACTTGGCTTGTGGTGCTTCTAGTTTTATTGGTGCGATGATTTTTATTGTTCAGATAGCTGCTGGTCGTCAAGTAGAATCAGCATTACCTAATTTAGCAGTGCAAGTTGGGGTATTGGCACTAATGATTTTTTTATTCCGCCTAGAACAAAAAACGGTAAAAACCAAACAGTGAACAGTAAACACGTGTATTGTGGCTTACCCTCAAATGGTATAACTGATAATCCCTAATCTCTAATCCCTATGAGAAAACTTTACTTTTTAGTCCCTGGTACAGGCGGCAAGTTTGCCTGTGGTGGTTTGTGGGCGGAGTTGAAAACGCTCAAATTGGCGAAACTTGTTTGTAGCGCGGATGTGGTAACTTATCGACAACGAGAACAAGGCAAGCTATTTCTGGATGACATATTAAAAGAGAAAGATTTAGATGATGTCATCTTTGTAATTAGTTGGGGATTTGATATTCCTAAACTTGCTGCCAAACTCAAAAACTACAATGTTATTTATCATGCCCACAGTTCAGGCTACGGCTTCACGCTGCCTGCAAGTATCCCCATTATTACAGTTAGCCGAAATACAATGGGGTACTGGGGACAAAACTCACCCAATTCACTGATTTATTATTTACCAAATCAGATTCCTGATGAGTTTCAAAATCTTTCTATCAAACGTGATATTGATGTTTTAGTTCAAGTACGCAAATCTTCTGAGTATCTACTTCAAGAATTAATTCCTGAATTGCAAAAACATTGTCAAGTTTCTGTAGTTAATTCTTATGTAGAGGATTTAACAGGACTTTTTAATCGAGCTAAAGTTTATCTCTATGATTCTGCTGAGTACTGGGCGCAACAACGAGTAAGTGAGGGGTTTGGGCTGCAACCTTTAGAGGCAATGGCGTGTGGGTGTCAAGTTTTTTCTAGCGTTAACGGAGGGCTATCCGATTATTTAGACCCTGGAATAAATTGTTATAAAATTGCCGGATACTCAAAAGAATATGATGTACAACGTATTTTAAAAGTAGTCGATAAATCAACACCCCTTGTATTACCTGAGCAATTCTTAGATGAGTATCGGTATGAAAATATTACAAAAAAGTTAAGATTTATTTTGGAAGAAATTAATCATTTATTTGACCATAAAAAAGATTATGCAAGTAATATAAAAAAAATAAGTAGGTTACGTTTAGCACAATTATTAACCAAGAGAATATTTAATAAAGTGAGAGCAAAATATTTTAAGGGTAAATGAAATTGAAAATTTTTACTAAATATAGCTAATCGCTAAATATGTCATTAACGCTGCTTTCTGCTCAAACTGCTTCAAATCTTAAAGGAGTTAGTCTTGTTGCTACTGATATGGATGGTACGCTGACAAGAGATAGCTTTTTTACTTCGTCTTTACTTAAGGCACTAGAAGCATTAGCTGATGCTAAGATTACGGTAATTATAGTTACAGGACGAAGTGCTGGCTGGGTACAGGGGATTAAAACTTACTTGCCTATAGCGGGTGCGATCGCAGAAAATGGTGGTATATTTTTCGCTAAAGATAGCGACTATCCAGAAATTCTCACGCCCATTCCCAATTTATTACACCATCGCCAGCAGCTATCCCAAGTTTTTGAGCAATTAAAAATCCAATTTCCTCAAATAACAGAGTCGGCGGATAACTGCTTTCGCCTTACTGACTGGACTTTTGACATCCAACAGCTAACTTTATTAGAACTGCAACAAATGGCAGATATTTGTGCAGAAAACGGATGGGGGTTTACTTACAGTAATGTGCAGTGTCACATTAAACCGATAGGTCAAGATAAGGCTACTAGCTTGTTAAAATTAATCTCAACAAAATTTATTAATTTAACTCCAAAAGAAATAGTTACTATTGGTGATAGTCCTAATGATGAATCACTATTTGATATATCTAAATTCCCCTTCTCTGTGGGAGTAGCAAATATTTTAAAATACGCTTCGACTTTGAAGCATTTACCTGTTTATATTACTTCTGCTCCAGAAGAACAAGGATTTATTGAGTTAGCAAATTTACTGTTGCAATTTTGATCAAGTTCTCAAAAAAATGAATGTAGAGACGTAGCATAATACGTCTCTACACAGGTTCAAGGATTAGCACCTTGAATTTGGGGAGATGTCTAATATCTCAGTATTAGTTATTCTTCATCTGGAAAGTCTTCATCAGAATCATCAACATGAGCAACTGAATTTGCTGAAACAACTGCTCCGGTATCTAGTTTTTCCCTTACCTGCTGCTCGATTAGTTTGGCAACTTCGGGCTTTTCTTCCATATATTTGATCGTGTTATCTCGACCTTGGGCGATGTTGTCACCGTTGTAGCTGTACCAAGCACCTCGGCGAGTAATAATGCCAGTTTCTTCTGCAATGTCAACTAGACAACCAACAGTGGAAATGCCTTTGCCAAAAATAATGTCAAATTCTGCGATGCGGAATGGAGGAGCAACTTTATTTTTAGCAACTTTAACTTTAACGCGATTACCATATTCGCCTTCGTTGGCTTTCTTTAAAGTTTGAATGCGACGAATATCTAAACGCACAGAAGCATAAAATTTCAGAGCATTACCGCCAGTTGTAGTTTCTGGGTTGCCGTAGGAAATACCAATTTTTTGTCGTAGTTGGTTAAGGAAAATTACGGTACAGCCGGATTTACCGATGTTACCTGCAACTTTCCGTAAAGCTTGGCTCATTAAACGTGCTTGTAAACCGACATGGGTATCACCCATATCACCTTCAATTTCAGCACGAGGTGTTAATGCAGCTACGGAGTCAATAACTACAATATCAACGGCTGCGGAACGTACAAGTTGATCGACTATTTCTAGCCCAGCTTCGCCTGTATCAGGTTGGGAAACTAACAGGTTTCCAATATCAACACCAAGTGCGGCAGAGTATGCGGGATCTAGGGCGTGTTCTGCATCAACGAAGGCAGCGACACCTCCAGCTTTTTGTACTTCTGCGATCGCGTGTAATGCTAGTGTGGTTTTACCAGAACTTTCTGGGCCATATATTTCAATAATCCGCCCTTTCGGTAAACCGCCGCCTAATGCTAAATCTAGGGTCATTGCGCCAGTAGGGATGGTTTCCACCTTCATGCGGGTGGCATCTCCCAAGCGCATAATGGCTCCCTTACCAAATGACTTTTCAATCTGGTTCAGCACTAAATTTAGGGCTTTTTGCTTTTCGGGAGTGGTTGTAGTAATTTCGATAGCCATTAATGCCTCAAGAACTAGGTTGAGATGTGATCAGACGGAAATTTACTTTAGTTTAGATACTCTGGGCTAACTGCTGTGCCGTGTCTGTGCAAATCTATACAATCAATGAGCGCGCGTGTGAGTGTGCCTTCTAACAGTTTAATATATCCCTGGATCTTTAGTGGTACATCTGTATTAATTTTATCATTAAACTAGAAGACGTGAGGGGTGAGTTGACGACTGAGGGCTTTTAGCGGCGCGGAGTGCGCGGACAGCTATGTTGAGTAGTTAAAAACCTAACCCCCCAACCCCCTTCCCTACCCGGCAAGGGGGAGTTCGGAAGCCCCTCTCGTTGTAGGAGATGGGTTGGGGAGAGGTCAAAAATGAATTTTCGCGAACGGTATATAAGATAATTCCGTTGCAAACCCCCCTTCTTTGCTCCCTGCCCCTTGAAAAGTTATAAATACATGAATACTTATAATGTTCCTAACTTAATTCCCGATACGGCTCTTTCAGTCGGTGGGTTGACAAGCTATATTCAAGATCTTTTAGAGCAAGATGAGCAACTGCGGCAGGTTTGGGTAATTGGTGAAGTTTCCAGTACTAATAAGCATCGCAGTGGGGTATTTTTTACTCTCCAAGATCCACAGACTAAAGCAGCTATTAGTTGCGTGACATGGAGTAGTCAGCAAGATCAACTCATACAACAGCCTGTAGCGGGTGAGCAGTTAATTGTTTTAGGTAGTATTCGGATTTATCCGCAACGGGGACAGTATCAGCTTACAGTTTGGCAAGCTTTACCTGCGGGAGAGGGGTTGCAAGCATTGCGCTATAAGCAGCTACGCAACCGATTAGAGGCGGAAGGGTTGTTTGCTAAAGAAAGAAAGCGATCGCTCCCCATTCATCCCCAAATTATTGCTGTGGTGACTTCTCCACAAGCTGCTGCATGGGGTGATATTCAAAAAACCCTCAGACGCAGATATCCTGGTTTGCACGTTTTATTTTCCCCTGCAATAGTTCAAGGTGAGCAAGCACCTGCATCTATAGTTATGGCAATTGAGCGAGTAGTGCGAGATGGTAGAGCAGAGGTGATTATTTTAGCGCGGGGTGGTGGTGCGGTTGAGGAGTTGGCTTGTTTTAATGATGAGCGGGTTGTGAGAGCGATCGCACTTTCTGCTATTCCTATCATTACTGGGATTGGACATCAACGCGATGAATCTTTAGCTGACTTAGTTGCAGATGCTTATGCTCATACGCCTACTGCTGCGGCTGAACAAGTAGTTCCAGAACTTAGTACACTTGTAGCCGAACATCGACAGCGGATTAAATTACTTAATAATGCTGTCCATAGACGTTTGCAGATATCTAATGAGCAACTGCAAAGGTTAAAAAATCGTTTGCAACGTTTACCAATTCAACGACAAGTACAACAACAACAGCAAACCGTATCTGATTTACGCCACCGACTATTACAAGCAACATCATGGCGTTTACAGAGGGAAACTCAGCATTGTCAGATGTTACGGCAAAAATTAGCTACCCTCGATCCTAAAGCAGTATTGCAACGAGGTTATGCTGTTGTTAGAAAAGATGGTGCGATCGCTCGTTCTACAAATCAGTTACAACTAGGAGAAGAATTAAAAATTCAGTTAGAGCAAGGCGAAGTCAAAGTCAAAGTTATTGAAATTTTGGAGAAAAATTCCTAATTATGAATAAACCAAATACTAGCAAAAATACTCAAGCTAATAATATTACTATCCAAACTAACTGGAATTATGAAACAACCGTAGCTAAAGTTGAAGAAATTATTAATAAAATTGAATCAGGCAAGATGGAATTAGCTGATGTTTTTGATGAATTTGCAGCAGCTACAGAATATCTGCGTGATTGTGAAAAGTTTTTATCAGAGCGACAACAACAAATGGATGTATTTATTGAAACCTTAGAAAAGAATGCAGAAACTTTGTCTTTTTAATAAAGTTTTTAGCTTGAGTCTAATTTTAGATAATTAACCACAGATGCACACAGATAAACACAGATGAATTACTGATTTTTGTAAAAAATTTAATGAATCCAATTATCATTACACTCAATTTGCTCATTTAATTTGGTTGGTAATATGATTTTAGTTACTGCAAAACGCTTTACAATTGATGAGTACCATCGTTTAGTAGAACTCGGTTTTCTTACTGAAAACGACAGAGTTGAATTAATTCATGGAGAAATTATCCAAATGGCAGCTAAAGGTACACGCCATACAACTTGTTGTAGCAATTTATTAGAGGAGTTAGTCTTACTTGTAGTAGGTAAAGCAAAACTGCAATGCCAAGATCCAATTACTTTACCGTCAAACAGCGAACCGGAACCAGATTTTGCAATTGTGCGTAAAAACCCTGACAATTATTTATCTTCTCATCCGAATCAATCTGATGTTTTATTAGTAATTGAGATCGCAGACTCTTCCTTAAAATATGATCAAGAGGTTAAATTACCTCTCTATGCTGAAGCAGGTATTTCTGATTATTGGATCTTTAATTTAGTTGAAAATCATTTAGAAGCTTACAGCGAACCTTACCAAGAATTGCAAGGAAATTTTGGTTATAGGGTTAGGCGTATTTTTCTGCCTAATCAAGTAATTCTTTTACCTATTTTTGATGATTTATCATTAGATTTATCTAAAATATTTCCTTTAATTACACCTTAGACATAGTTGGAATAAGTAAAAAAATTTAAGTTATTAACACATTTTTAACTTCTTGTTTGAGAACGAACTGCACGCGCCGACATCATATCTACAAAATTAGGTGCTATTAACTTTAACCACATCCCCAAGCGTCCTTTAGGAGTCATGATTAATTCTCGCTTTCGTGCTTGCATTGCTTGAATGATTTGATTGACACATTCTGAAACAGGCATTGCCATCGACTGCTCATCACCTAAACTGGTTGATATAGCATTTCCATCTGTTCCTAAAACGCGCTGGCGCATATCTGTAGCTACGAAACCAGGGCAAACTATTAATACATCTACTCCTGTACCGCGTAACTCAATTCTTATAGAATCAAAAAAGCCTTGCATAGCGTGTTTACTTGCTGAATAACCAGAGCGAGTTGGAATACCCGTTTTTCCAGTTAGTGAAGAGATAGCAGCTATCAATCCTTGGGAAGCTTTTAAATAAGGTAAAGCATAGTGAGTGCAATAAACAGCCCCTAGATAGTTGACTTTCATAAGTTGCTCAAAAAGAGACAAGTCTTTTACCTCTTCAAAAAGCGCATACATAGATATTCCTGCATTATTTACCAGTACATCAATAGCACCAAAAGTATTTTTTGCAGTTTCTATCAATCGTCGGCAATCTTCAGGATTTGTTACATCTGTAGGGACAGCAATAGCTTTACCGCCATTTTGAATACAAATAGATGCAACTTCATCAATAGCAGCTTGGTTACGTGCTGCAAGAACTAAGTTAGCACTTTGTTTTGCTAATGAAATAGCTAATTCTTTACCAATTCCCGCAGAAGCACCAGTAATGATAATAGTTTTATTTTGAAATTGCATTCTTGCTGCTCTAAAAAGTCATTTGCGATAAATTAGCAGGGGAAATATAACTAAATGCAGGATTGGCGATCGCATCCTTATAACCAACAGATTTAGCACCGCTACTTCTATAAAGCGCCCAATCACACTCTTTATCAATGTTGAAATAAAGGATACCTTGTACTTTCGGCGCACCAGCTAAATAAGTGTAAGTATCTCGAAACCATTTGTCTTTAGCAGTACTACTCGATCCGGTACTTGTTTGACTTGTAGAACCAGTTTGAGCAATGAAAATTGGCTTCGTCGGAGCCATAGTCTGCATCCGTGTAATATAGGGACTAAACAATGTAGCCGGATTAACTCTCCACTCTTTCCAATCTGCATTGCTACAGTAGCCCCAGTTATAAGCACTAAAAGCAACTACATCGACGAAATTGCTACCAGGGTAATATTTTTCAAATTCATGCCCTGTTTGACTCCAACCATTAGGCGCAAACACCCAACGTACAGCAGTGCGAGGTACACCTACTTCTGTAAATATCCGTTGGATGCGTTGGTAAGCTAATTTAAAGTTAGCTTGATCGAGACTGTATTTTTCCCCAGGAATATTCATTTCTTGTAAAGGAGCAATAAACGCCCTCCGCCCCTTTCCTTTAGCAAGCCATGCGCGATAAGCTTGAGCTACATTTCGCAAGTTGGTATCTAAATTTCCATTAGCAATCTCAGCAGCCGTGCGGGTTGATTTAAGATTGATAAAAGTAGTGTAGCCATTCTGTTGTAATAGTTCTAATTGTTGTACTACGTTATAAGCTGGATTTGGATCTTCAATATCCATAAACATACCAGCAACAGAATTTCGTTTACCAGCCCACTGATCTAGCTGACGCAACTGTGTGTCAATTACAGCCTGAGTTCCTAAATAGCTATTCGTGTATAAACCCAACACTACAGGCGGTTTAGTTTGGGCGATCGCTACAGGAACGCCTTTTGAAGAATTGGTGTTTTTAAAATTACCTAAAGTTTGATTAGCTATCGGTAGATTTTGAATACCAAACCAAGTACCGAGCAAACTCAATACTAAAAGCGAACGTTGTGCTTTGCTAGCTAATTTAACAACCGTATTATTACTGATTTTAGATTTCATTTTTGAGACTGGGGAAGTAAATTTATTGAGTTACACATAACCTACTTTCTCAATCTTACTGTTAATTTTTCTAAGTGTTAATTGTTAATTGATTAAGCAATACTTCCTCGCTTCCGTGCTTCTTTATAAGATGTACCTACATTTCTAATTCCAGCGCGGATCATTTGTTGTTCCAGCAAAGCAAAGAAACGAGCGCGATCGCCTCCCCGTACCACTGCTTGATTATGTGCTTCTGCTAGCGCAACAGGATAGCCATATCCTTTTTGTACCTGTGCCAACATCAAACTTAAAGCTTGGTTTAACATAGTTGAGTCTTCAGCTACCCAAGCCGGAATCTCAATCCGGGCGATTTCTGTCCCAACATGAACGTAACAAAAATAAACATAATGCAGATCATATAAATCAAGAATTTTTGCAGAACTACGCCACAAGCAACTGCGTTGTCCTGGTTCTAAGTGAGAAGCCCACAAACTGCTATCTCTTAGAGAATCGAAAATTTGACAAGGTGTGCGCTCTAAATTAGCGCAAAAACTCATACAATTTGGTGCTGGGTGGGTACAAGCTGGTAAACGCAAAAAGTTGATGGATTCAATACTACGCGCAGCACTTAGATAACCCATTAACGGAACTTTAGCTAAACGCAACTGTTCCCAAGCTTCGAGAATTGGTGGCAAAATGCAATCGCGTGCTTCTGTCGGCAATTGTTCCAAAAACCAGTAAATCAGCGAACCATCTACCATTGCCAAAGTTGGCACATTCGATTCAGGAGTTGGGATAGTTCCTATGCTTCCGTCTGGGGATATAGATTTTAAATTATTAGCATCTGAACTTAGCATATCTGATTCCTGCTCGTTCCCAGGCTCCGGCGTAGGAATGTTTAGCCAGTTGCAAGCTAATTCTGCCAACACTGACGCTTCGGAAACTGTGCGACGATAGCCCATCCATTCTTCTGTACGGATACCCCAGTGCCGAGAAACATACAAATCTTCAGCTTTATAAAATACTTCTGGCAAACTGTCTAACAATGGATGCACACTTTGCCCATAGTGCAGCATTACCCGACCGACATTAATTAAATAACAATAGGCAATTTCGTGGTGACTCGGAGCAATTTGAGAACCATCTGTAGCGATCACCGTGTGGATTTTTGGTGCAACTTCTAGATCAATGCGAGTATTTAATGGTTCAACTGGTGTAGCAGCAGCAAATAACAAGCGATCGCGCCAAGTTTGTTGTTGCTTAACCAGTTCAGTTTGTCGCGTTCTAGCAATATCAAACATTTCTTGGGCGCGTTCTAAGCGTTGACGATTAGCAGTAGCCTCTTTTGTGAGGTGCTGACTAATACCCTGCATATGTCGCGCCAGTTTATTTAAATCCAGCATATTAAGTATGAAATCTTAACGATCAATTATGAAGAGAAATTATTTTAACTACCTTGATCATATAGCCCGCACAGGCGGGCTTTGTTAGTATAGCCCCAGTCTTAAGGCTGGGGGAAAAAGAAGTTATTTAACACCAAGCAGAAAAATCTTGGGCAAACTGAGAAAGGGATAATAACTTAATTCTGCTGCGAAGTCTTATAGATGCTTGCTGCGCGGGTGTATTATATCCCCAATCTGCTAAAAACAATTTCACAGCTTCAAGGTCTGGTTGCTGTTCCACACTTTGTAAAGTTTTTAACCGATCTTCCACAAACCAAATACTAGCAGCATCTACTGAGAAGGCTGTTAATAATTCCCGTAACGTTTGATGTTTAGAACGTTTAACCTCCTTACCGATAATCAACTCAGTAGGCATATTAATATTTTGCTGCTGCAATAGTTGCTGGGCAAACCGCCCTTCCTTAGTAGTTACAATTACAGGCTGAACAGAACTAGCAAGCAGCGATCGCAACCTTTCCACAATCCCAGGATAAAATCTATGCAGCGCCAACCAGCTATCTAAATCTTCAGCAATCCAGCGATCGCGGATTTGATCTAGCTGCAAGCCTATCTCTGCTGCATTAAGATTTTCTTCTAATACAATTTTCTGGGCAACTCCAACCCAATCTTGCCAAATCTTTTCTTCCGGTACACCTAAAATCAACGCCCGCAACAGCAACGGCATTTCCCAACCAACCTCGATCACAGGTCTGAGCTTATAAAAATTCTCAGCTAAATTTTCCGGTTGTATCTGACTATCTGCTGTCCATATTTGGCAGTAAGTACGCCAAGATGTTTGAAAATATTCAATCATCCCATCGCAAAGCACACCATCAAAATCTAAAGCTAAAACAGTTGGCTCAATTGTAGGCATAGTCTTAAGCTATTGTGCATTTACAGCAGATTGTAGATAACTAAGGTACAGTAATATCAGTGGATCAAAGGGTAAAATAAAACCCTATTCTACTGTCGTGCATTGCCAAAACAAAAACTAACATAGAAAAAGACGCTTCGCAGTAGCCAAGCGCAGACAGAAAGAGTGCAAAATTTCACAATTGAGTATTGAAGCTTTTTTACGAAAATTTTCTCCAACTACTACCAAAATGTTTGATATTTTCACTGCTGCTGTCGTGGATTTAATTAGTCCTAAAAATTTAAAAAACTGGTTTATAAACTGTTGTTACAGCACTTCATAAACCTGCAATACCATATAAATGCAAAAATATTAACACAGTTAATAAATCCTGGTAAAATTGCCAATTAAACAAATTTACCTATTGTGAGATTTCAGATGCAATTATCTATAAGCAAAATTACTCTGCTACTGATGGTACATTTTACTCACTCACTAAAGCTTTCTTCTAGAAGATGGAAACAACAAGGAAGAATAAGGAAAAAAAATCTACTTCTGCCTATAGTTTTTTACCTGTTTCAGCTAGGGTTTGGCTTGTTGCCAACTGAAGTACAGGCACAACCCATCGTTCCAGCAGCCGATGGCACAAATACTCTCGTGACCCCCAATGGGAATCGCTTCGACATCCAAGGAGGCAAAACATCAGGTGATGGAGCCAATCTCTTCCACAGCTTCACCCAATTTGGTCTAGATCAAAATCAGACTGCCAACTTTTTGTCTAATCCAGCTATTCAAAATATCCTGGGTCGTGTTACGGGTGGCAACGCCTCAATAATTAATGGATTAATTCAAGTAACAGGCGGCAATTCTAACTTATTTTTGATGAACCCAGCAGGGATTATATTTGGTTCCAATGCCCAACTCAATATCCCTGCGTCCTTCACAGCTACCACCGCCGATGGTATTGGCTTTGGCTCTAATTGGTTTAATGCTACTGGTACTAATAATTACGCAGCTTTAGTAGGTACGCCTAGTATCTTTCGCTTCAATAGATCCCAAATAGGAGGCATTGTTAACGCTGGTCAACTGTCTGTGGAAGAGGGACAGAATTTAACTCTCATAGGTGGCACTGTAATTAGCACTGGCAGCCTTAATGCTGGAGGTAAAATCAATGTGGCATCGGTTCCTGGTCAAAGTTGGGTACGCATCAGCCAACCTGGACACTTACTCAGTCTAGAGATTCAGCCAGATTCTTTACCTCTAACTTCCGACTCCCAACCTCTAACTCCTCTATCCTTGCCTCAACTATTGACAGGTGGCGGTGTTCATGCTGATGGAATCACTGTCAAAAGCAATGGAACAGTACAGTTAACGGGTTCAGGTATTGGTATAGAAACTGGCGACGTGGTAGCGCGAAATGTAACAGCTAAAGAAGCGACGTTATCAGCTAATCACAACCTGACGCTGGTAGAGAGTAAACTGCAAACTACAGGCGACTTAAATTTATTTGCCAAAAATACAGTACAAGCTAGAGATAGTGTAGCGAATCCCTTTCTTGCCCAAGCAGGAGGACGGCTTTATGTGCAGGGTAATCAAGGAGTTGATCTCTTTGCCTTAAATCATCCTGCGAGTGGTTTGATTTCTGGCGGCGATATGGTGTTACGTTCTGCCAACAGTGTAGGAGGCGATGCTCACTACTGGTCTGGAGGTAAGTTCCGAATTGAAAAGTTAGACGGGAGTTTAGGGAATTTATTTAGTCCCTACGATCCGGCTGTGTTTGCACTGGGAGATGTTGCACTGGGAGATTACACAGGAGTATCACTAGGTATTGCGGCAGGTGGGAAGGTAACAATAGGAAATATTACGATCACTGGGGGTGAGCCACTAGCAGCTTCCTTTCCTCTAGCTAGGTTTGTATTGCCAAGTGGTGAATTGCAGGAAGTTAATACTACAACTCAGCCTGCATTGGTAGTTCTGGCTGGGATTGATCCCACAATATTGACGGCACTTCGGCTTCCCCCTATTAGCCCAGTGGGTTCTATTTCACCTACTCTGGGAAACACTCCTACCAGTGCTGATATTCAAACGGGTAATATCTCGATCGCCTCTTCCTCTTCTCAAGGGGCAGTTTTTCTGAGTAATACTAATACGGAAGTGAGAGTTCCAGGCGCACCTGGGACAGGGATTTTTACAATACAAGCAAATCCCAATTTACCAGGTGGAATTATTCAAACGGGTGTAATAGATAGCAGTGGTGGTAATGTAATTTTGTCCGGCAGGAGCGATATTACGACAGCCGATATATCAACTCGTTCCTTTTCTAACGGTGGAGTCATTAGCCTGAATAGTATTGGCGGCTCAATTACTAGCACAGGCGAGTTAGATTCTCGCTCTATTAATAATGGTGCAGGAGGCGCGATCGCTCTTTCTGCTCTTAACAACATTACTACAGGGACTATTATCTCTACTGGTTCTAGTTCTTTCAATGCAGGCAATATTAATCTGTTGAGTCAAGCTGGTAATATTTCTGCTACCCAAATCTTTGCGGGTGCAGATGGCACTGGTAGAGGCGGAGACATTACTTTAACAGCCAGAAACGATATAAAACTGATTGGGGTTCCAGAAGCTACTGGGGTTAGTGTTCTTGATTCTAGTTCTAATTTTGGAACTGGAGGCGATATTAAACTCAATAGCACAGTAGGAAATATTGATACGACAGCAGGCTTTGTTCGTAGTATTTCAGGTTTCCCAGCTAGTGGAGATGAAATTTCTGGTAGCGGCAATGGGGGTAATATTTTACTGACTAGCCAAGGAGGAGCAGTTACGACTTCGGGGTTAGTCTCAGAAAGTTTTAATGGTAATGGCGGGGCAGTAACTATTTCTGCTTTTGGAGACATCACGGCTACTGGAGTAGAAAATATAGAAGTAGATAGCGATGCCATTAATACAGATGGTGGTAGTAGTGGTGTTAGCGGTAATATTTCTCTGACCAGTCAAACCGGATCTATTACCACAACTGATTTATATTCTGGTGGATTCACTACTGGTAATGGTGGTGCAATTTCTTTAACATCTCAAAATAACATCACCACAGGCGACTTAATCTCTGGTGTTGCCAATGAAGATAGTAATGGTGGCAATATTACCCTCAAAGCTAATGGCACTATTACTACAGGTAATATCAACACCAGTGCTGTATCAGGAAATGCTGGCTCTGTGGATATCGATCCACAAGCAGTGATATTCGATTCCATTAACGCTCAAAGTACTACCGGAAAGGGAGGGAACGTTAACGTTACATCCTCTAGATTTGTTCAAGGTTTAGGTACTTTTGAAGACCGTAATGGCATTAACGCCACTATCTCTACAGCAGGAGGTGCTGGAGGTGGTTCCGTGACAATTCGGCATGGTGGTGGCTCCTTAACGGGTACTCCAACTCCTTTTATTGTGGGTAATGCCACAACTAACGGCACTGCTGGAGCAATTACGACCGGATCTACAAACACAATTGCACCTACCCAATCTTTTCCTGGCAACTATACCCAACAAAATATTCAAATAATTACCACCACACCAAGCCCATCGCCAAGCCCATCGCCAAGTCCATCGCCAAGCCCATCGCCAAGTCCATCACCAAGTCCATCGCCAAGTCCATCGCCAAGTCCATCACCAACTTCCTCATTGCAGGAGGAAGCCAAACTCATACAGGAGAGACCCTCACAACAACAACAACCAGTAACCAATAACACACAGACCGTTAATATTGACCCAGGTATTGCTCAAATAGAAAACTCTTTTACCAGTCAATTCCAGCAATATCTCAACCTACCTGGTCTTCCTGAAACGAGAAGTCTAGATGATGCCCAAAAGATTCTCAGCGCCATTGAGAGAGCAACGGGCGTGAAACCAGCAATCATCTATGTGAATTTTGTGCCTCAAACATTGGCATCAACAGCAGCAAATAAAACTAAATCATTAGAGAAGTTGCCGCTATCTGACAACATTAGCAAGTTGGATGCTCAGGGTTTTGGCTCCTTTCAACTAACACAACAACCTTCTCAACCCGTAAAAAACCCCATTTCTTCAGATAACGATCAACTAGAAATTCTGCTAGTAACGTCCCAAGGCTCCCCAATTCTTAAGCGTGTAGATGGCACAACACGAAAACAAGTTATTCAAATTGCCGAGCAATTTCGGTCTGAAGTTACCAACCTCCGAAGACCCCGTGGCTACATTGCTCCCTCTCAACAACTTTATCAATGGCTCTTAACACCCATAGAAGCTGATTTACAAGCGCGAGGAATTCAAAATTTGGTCTTCATCATGGACACAAACTTGCGCTCTGTGCCAGTAGCTGCTCTCTACGATGGAAAACAATTTCTGGTGGAAAAATATAGCGCGGGTCTAATGCCTTCTCTTAGCTTGACTGACACGCGCTATGTGAATATTAAGAACTCCCAAGTTTTGGCGATGGGCGCTGAGAAGTTTACTCAACAAAACGACTTACCAGCAGTACCAGTGGAGTTATCAACGATCGCCCAACGATTGTGGCAGGGGAAATATTTTCTCAACCAAGCCTTCACTATAGAAAATTTAAAGGCACAGCGCCAAAAACAGCCTTTTGGCATTGTCCACTTGGCTACTCATGGAGAATTCCAGCCTGGGGCATTGGAAAAATCTTATATTCAGTTTTGGGGTAATCAACAACTGCCATTAGATCAAGTGCGGCAGTTAGGATTTAATAATCCTCCTGTCGAGTTGTTGGTGCTGAGTGCCTGTCGCACAGCATTGGGTAATCAGGAGGCAGAGTTAGGTTACGCAGGGTTCGCCGCTCAAGCAGGCGTTAAGTCAGCTTTGGCGAGTTTGTGGTATGTCAGCGATGAAGGCACTTTGGGATTAATGACCGATTTTTACGAACAGTTAAAAATTGCCCCAATCAAAGCCCAGGCGCTACGATCAGCACAGGTGGATATGTTAAAAGGCTTAGTACGCCTGGAGGGAGGACAGTTGCGTACTCCTAAAGGAGATGTGCCGCTACCACCAGTCCTCGCTCAGTTAGGAGACAAAGAGTTGAAGCATCCTTACTACTGGGCAGCTTTTACGATGATTGGAAATCCTTGGTAAGGATACTACGCAGTTAGAGCGATCAGCAGTCAGCTGAGGCTACGCCACGGCGCAGAGCGCATACAGCACTCAGCTTTTTTCCTTAAACTCAGAGTTGGTAGTTGATATTAAAATAAAAACCTTCATCCTGAGCATTACTGCCACGATCCCTGAGATTCACCAAAGGGAAACCATAATCTACTCGCAGGTTCACCCGTGGCAGGGGCTTCCAAAGCAGTCCTAAGCCAGCACCCGCTAAGAATGTCTGATCTTGTAGCACATTGGGATTATCAGATTTATTCCACACCCATCCGAGATCAAAAAACGGTGCTAAGAACATCGTAGGGCTACCCGCTTCGTCTCGCTGTATGGTAATGCGGTCTTCTATGGAAAATCGCAATCCGTTATCTCCCGCCCGCACATTTTGCCGAAACCCGCGTACCGATTGAGCGCCGCCAATGACAAACTGCTCAGAGGGCAGTAAAGAATTAGGAGTTAGCTGCAAGTCACCTTGTAGGATTAAAAAGTTATCCTCACTCAATATTTGTACCCGTTGTACTTGACCCAACCAACTGAAAAAACGACTATCTGGAATGGGTTCAGAATTAAGCGTGGCATCTAATAAACCAGTACCAAGACTAAAGAGCGATCGCACTCCCCAAGCCCCATTGACACTGCGGCTAACATAATCCTGTCCAAACTTAATCACACTGGTGCGGCTCACACCATTCGACTCAGTACCAATTGTAAAGGGAGTGGGAGTGGCTCCCAGAAACGTTTGACCATCTTGATGAGTAAAGCCTAAAGATAAGGCAAATTCTTCACGTGGACTTCGCGTTAGCGGTTGTCGGTAGCTAATTTCATACAGATTTGAGTTCCCATTAATATCAAAAGTATCGAAAGGCGGCAGTGTAATATTATTGCGATTGGGTGCATATCTTAGTTCCAATGTGCCGTTCATAGCGTTAAGTGGCACTCGGTAGCTGAAATCAAAACTATCTGCGCCACCCGTCCAAGTACGGTAATAAGAGGCAGCAATTTGATCCCCTAGCCCCGTTAGATTGCGATAAAGCAAACTGCTTCCAAGTCGCTCACTACCGATGCTAGGAGGAGAATAATTGTCAATTCCTACGTTGGCTTGAAATCGGTTAGCCTCGGTAACGCGAACAACAACTATACTTTGACCAGGCGCACTCCCAGATCTGAGGCTTGCTTCTACGTTTTCAAATAAGGGATCGGCACGTAGCAAGCGCAATTGGTCTTCCAGTTTTCCGGTATTGAGCGGCGCTTTTGCTCCTAGCGCGACTCTGCTACGGACGTACTCAGGGTTGATGCGCCGCGTTCCTTCAACGTCAATTCGTTCTAGCTTGCCTTCAATGACACGAATTTGAACAACTCCGTCAGTGATGTTTTGGTCAACGAGAATGGCTCTGGTAGTAATGTTGCCACGGTCAAGATAGAGTTGGGTAATTTGGTCTGCAACTGCTCTAAGTTGTGCCAGGGTAACGGTGCGCCCTTCTACTGGCTTAATAATTGGGTCGATTTGGTCTGAACCGAAGACGGTGCTACCAGTGACTTCAATTTTATTAACTTGAATACTCTCAGTAGTAGGGGCAGGTTCAGGAGTTGGAGTGGCGGTTGGTTGTACGGGTTGCTGTGGGTCTGGGGGAAGCGGTGATGGGGTTGGTGGTGATTGCGGAAAGCGATCGCTATTGGGATCTGTTTGAGGTACGTTCGGTAGGGGAGCCGATGGCACTTGTACTAAGATCTGGTCGGAGGTGGGCTGTATGCGATCGCGACTGTATGCCCTCTCGACGTTGCCGATTAGGTTAGTCGAGACAGGAGTTAAACTTACCCTAGCTATCTTTGGGGATAACACAACAGTCTGTACCGTAGTATGGGCGTAGCCTGTTGCAGGCATCACACTCTCTATTAACACTCCACACCAAAGCAAATAAATCTTTGAACGCATGGACTCTGTGTTCTCCACACATTTAACTATACATACATATTAAAAGTGAAAAAAACTACGTCTGTAGCTCTGCGATCGCGTAGCGACTCCGCAGGAGTATCGCGCAAGCGCAATTGTTATCAGTTCGCAGGCTAAAAACAGTGTAGTTGTAATTGATTTAAACTGGGGTGCAAGGATTCGAACCTCGGAATGGCTGGACCAAAACCAGCTGCCTTACCACTTGGCGACACCCCATTGCGTTCACCTTAATTATCTTAACAGGTAGTTACCCAAAATTGTCAAGTGCTTTTTTCAATTTTTTTAGAAAATAGATTTTATCTGACTTACCCGGTTGAAATTTCAAAGCTATATCCTTGAAACTTTTTGGGGCGCTTGCCGCCCCAAAAGCTTGAAAATAAAAGGTTTGGAAGAAATTTTAACTTAGCAAAAAAAATCAAAGCTGATTGACAACAGGTATAAAATTTCTCCTCACAAACATTGTTACTGCGCTGATACTTGAGATTTTACTAAAGGCTCTTGGGCAATGTTGTCTAAATTGACGGACTGTAATAGCTGTGTCCATTTAGCTGCTACATCTGCATCAACAGGATTAGAATAACGTAACTCAGCTAGGGTTGCTATTGCGTCATACCAGAAGTTATTTGCTGCATAAAGAGCCGCACGCTCTACAAGGGATGCCTTTTTTAATTGATTGTCTAAATCCTGGTTAGGCTGGACTCGTTTAATCGAACCTGTGACGTAAGCATCTGCACTGCGATCGCCAGGAGAGCGAATAATTGAAAAATACCATTTGTAAACCTTGCCAATCTCCAAAAATTTTGTGGGATTGGTTTGGGCAGGAGCTATACTAACTATTCCAGACTTGCCATTAGTTGTAAAATTTGTTTGATAAACTATCTCCTCATTTTCATCCATTAACATAAATTCCCCCATTTCTGGCTTCTGGGTTTGAGGAATATAAACCAAGAATGTCGGAGTTTGTGAAAACGTTAAGCCCTGATTATTCTGCGGAAGTAGCGCAACTAAATCGAGTGTATTACCTGAACGGGTTCCGCCACCAACCCGCCGTCCTGGTAAGCCTTCTCTGGGTTGATCTGAATTTTGTGCTAGTAACTCTTTCGGTATAGCAAACGACAAAACAGTGAGTACTGATGTCAAACCAATTGCTGCAATTACTTTAGGTAAGGATATTTTAGGCATATAGATCACTTGCGCGTTTTGTGTTCTTGAATAGTTGGTTAAGTAAATATCTAATTGTAACTATTGGTAAATACAACTATAAATTAATTATATTATAGGTGGATTATAAGTATAAACTCATATTAAGTTATTAATTATCAACAATAAAACACTTAAGAGTAACAGTCGAGATAAAATCAAGTAATAAGTACCTAATAAAAATGCTAGCAACCACATATTCAAAAAAGCAATTTAAGTATATATAATTTAATTTATTTTGCTGGTATCCCATAGTCTATATCCTAAAATCAAAAGAATATGTAATATAAAGAATGATGTTTAAAATTAATTATCAAAAACCTGTTTTGATTAGCAGTGTATTGATTACAGGATTATTGTTGGGTGTTAGGCAGATAGGGGGTTTACAACCATTTGAATTAATGGAATTCGATAGCGCGACCCAGTTAAAACCGGAGATACGACAAGATCAGCGAATTGTAGTTGTCGAAATTACAGAAGCCGATATTCAAAGCCAAAAACAATGGCCTCTCTCCGATCAAACGGTAGCTAAACTAATCGCAAAATTGCAATTAAATCGACCTCAAGTAATTGGCTTGGATCTGTATCGTGATGTGCCGCACTTACCTGGTAATAAAGAACTACTAAAAGAACTTAAAGCCCCAAATATAATTGCTATTACTAAGTTGGGTGATACCGAGAACAGAGATGTGCCGCCTCCTCCTGGTATACCAGAGTCGCAAATAGGTTTTAATGATTTTGTACTTGATTCCGATGGAGTAATACGTCGGAATTTTATGTATGCCTTCGTAAAACCCACAAAATTTTACTCTTTTGCCTTGCAGGTCAGCCTAAATTATCTCAAGGATCGTAATATTACCTTTAAAGTTAACCGTAACGCGATCGCATTAGGTCAAACAGCTTTTCCAGCCTTACAAGCTAATTCAGGAGGGTATCAAAATGTTGATACTAGCGGTTATCAAGTTTTACTGAATTATCGAAGTAGAGATATAGCAAAAAAAATCACTTTAACACAAGTTTTGAAGGGACAATTCGATCCAAGTTTGGTGAAGGATAAGGTGGTGCTAATTGGTACAACAGCACCAAGTGGAAAAGATTTTTTCTTTACACCTTATAATGCAGGCGATCGCAAAAAAGCTGTTATCCCTGGAGTTCTAGTTCATGCACAAATGGTGAGTCAAATTCTCAGCACGGTACTAGATGCTCAACCTTTATTTTGGTTTTTCCCCCAGTGGCTAGAAGCCCTATGGGTGTGGGGTTGGTCACTGGTAGGGGGGATACTGGTGTGGCGTTTTCGGCATCCGTTATTTTTAGGGATGGCTGGAACTGTAACACTAGGGGGATTATTTGGAATTTGGCTTGTCTGCTTTATGTCCGCAGGATGGATACCGTTTGTAGTACCAGCACTGGCATTAGTAGCAACAGGCGGCAGCGTAGGAGTTTATAAATTATTTTATGATGCTTTTTATGATGTTTTAACAAATCTGCCAAACCGAGCTTTATTTTTGAAGCAGGTGCAAAAAGCGATCGCGCATAGCGCACACACCCATCAAGGTAATAACTTTTTAGTTGCGATCATTTTTCTGGATCTTGACCGCTTTCAAGTGATTAATGATAGTTTTGGACACACAGTTGGAGATCAACTTTTACTTGCTGTCACCCAAAGATTAAAACAATGTTTGCACCCTACAGATAAAGTAGCAAGGATTGGCGGAGACGA
Source organism: Oculatellaceae cyanobacterium (assembly GCA_036702875.1). Classification (GTDB taxonomy): domain Bacteria; phylum Cyanobacteriota; class Cyanobacteriia; order Cyanobacteriales; family PCC-9333; genus Crinalium. The sequence continues at coordinate 237,276 of DATNQB010000076.1, forward strand.
GTTTGCGATTCTGCTAGCAGATATTAGCGATGTCAGTCAGGCAACTTTACTAGCTGACCAGATACAAACAGAATTAACTAAGCCATTTAATCTCAAAGGGCAAGAAATATTTATAACTGCTTGCTTTGGCATTGCTTTTAATCGAATTGACCGCCAAGAACCTGACCGCCTCAGCTTACAAAAATGCCAACCAGGAGAACTGCTACGGGATGCCCACACAGCTATGTATCGTGCTAAAACTTTGGGTAAAGCACGATATGAAGTTTTCTCAACAGGGATGCGATCGCAAGTTGTAACGCGCCTAAAGTTAGAAACTGACCTACATCGGGCGGTCGATGCTCTAACCTTGGGAACAAGCCAAGAATTTATACTTAACTACCAGGCGATTGTATCTCTAAAAACGGGTAAAATAGCAGGTTTTGAAGCCTTGGTGCGTTGGCAGCAACCCCAAGGCAAAGTCATTTCTCCAGTAGATTTTATTCCAGTGGCAGAAGAAACTGGCTTGATTGTCCCGTTAGGTCTATGGATATTTCAAGAGTCTTGTCGTCAGTTGCAAATTTGGCAAAAGCAATTTCCTCTTGAACCACCACTAATGCTTAGTATCAATCTTTCTGGTGGACAGTTTTCCCAACCAAATTTAATTGCACAAATTGCACAAACTCTTGAGAAAACACAGTTAGATGGTCAAACTTTGAAACTGGAAATAACAGAAAGTATGGCTATGAACGACGTTGAAGCCGCAATTGAAACTATTTTGCGCCTAAAAGCTTTAAATTTGCGATTTAGCATTGATGATTTTGGTACTGGGTACTCATCTTTAAGTTATCTCCACCGCTTTCCTGTAGATACATTAAAGATTGACCGTTCTTTTGTGAGCCGGATGCAGGAAACCAGTGAAGATGCAGCAATTGTTCAAACTATTATCATGCTAAGTCACAGCTTAGGTATGGACGTAGTTGCTGAAGGGGTAGAAACAGAAGTACAAATGGAAAAATTGCGGGAATTGCAATGCGAATACGGGCAAGGATATTTTTTTTCTAAGCCTTTAAGTAGCGAGTCAGCAACAGCTTTACTGGCTACACAACCTCAATGGTGATTATATAGCAATTAGCGGTTAGCTTTTAGCAATTAGCTTTTCTTAAATGCTTTACTACTAAAGGTTTTAGTCAGAAAAAATGCCTTAAGCGCTCCTGCTGTTGCTATAAGAAGCCAGAAAGTAGAAAATGTGCTTTTTTTCTACCTTCTGACTCCTGAATTCTGACTTTTGACTTCTAAGCTCAAGCTGGAAAAATCCGCAATCTCCGATTGGGTTCATCCCCAAAACTGGTGGACTTGAGATGATAATGTTCAACTAGCTCGTGTTGAATTTTACGCACTTTAGGAGAGCGTGGTAGTAACTCCACTGGCTGTCCTTTAGGAATTACAATTTGCTCCACTGCTAATCTGGCTTCTTCAAGTGCCTCAATTTCATCTTCACTGCCATTGTGACTAAACAAACGTAGATCAGTTGTTTCCTCCAAAATAGATTCATCCATATTCAACATCCGCCGCAGGCTACGAGTAATTTGAGGGATGGTGCTGGCTTTAATGCTATGGATGGGAATATGACGAGCTTTGCTGATGTGCCGCAATTTAGAGTGGTTTTTGACGTGCGATCGCAAAGCTAACACAGCATCAGCATTGTCCATCTCTTTGGTTAACACAACTGGCAAGTTTAAGATCTCAATTACTTGATCTAACTGCTGACGGCTAATGCCATAAGGATAAACGTGTAATGGTAAATCCTCCCCATTTGGGCCACTAATCTCATGCTCACGAGCATATAGATCTTGCTGATGCCAAGAGCTATCTAACAATTGTTCAAAAGAGTTTTCTTCAGCAAACCCATCTACCAACGGGCGGTTTTTGATCTCAGCCTTACTCACAGGCATTGGTTGCATCTGCCCTGATGAGCGCCATCCACGCACATTAGGCGCAGATGCTGGTGTTTGCAATGAGCTAGCCTTAGCTGAAGCAACTTCGGGCAATTCCCGTGTGATTGTCACTTGACCAGTTTCATTAACAGTGCGTACTTGGGGACTTGGTTTACGGTTCCGTAGCAGCGTATCAACTGTATCAGAAACGCTTTCGTGTACTACCCAACGATGCCGCTCTAGCATCTCTACCGCTATTTCAAACGTTGGCGGAGCCTTACGTTCTAAAACTGTCTTCTGAGAAGCTCTGCGTCTAGCTTCGTCATCCCCCAGTGTCACAGCTTGGATACCGCCGACTAAATCAGATAGCGTCGGGTTTTTAATCAAGTTTTCAATGTGGTTGCCGTGAGCAGTACCAACCAGTTGCACACCCCGCTCGGCAATTGTCCGCGCTGCTTGTGCTTCTAATTCTGTACCGATTTCATCAATTACGATCACTTCTGGCATATGGTTTTCCACTGCCTCAATCATCACTTGATGTTGCAGTTCTGGGCGGGCAACTTGCATTCTCCTAGCTCTACCAATGGCTGGATGTGGAATATCTCCATCGCCAGCAATTTCATTGGATGTATCAATGATTACTACCCGTTTATGCAACTCATCTGCCAAAACTCTCGCAATTTCCCGTAGTGCTGTAGTTTTGCCTACACCTGGACGACCTAGCATCAAAATCGAGTTGCCAGTTTCAACTAAGTCACGGATCATGGCAATAGTGCCAAAAACTGCCCGACCAACACGGCAGGTCAAACCAATAATATCGCCTGTACGATTGCGAATAGCACTGATCCGGTGCAAAGTGCGCTCGATTCCTGCTCGGTTATCGCCGCTAAACAGACCCACTCGTTGGATGCAATAATTTATATCTTCTTTAGAAACTGGAGTTTCACCCAGATACTCAGCTTTATTTGGAAACCGCGCCTCTGGAAGCCGTCCCAAATCCATGACCACCTCAATCAAACTTTCTTGCTGCGGGTGCTTCTCCAAAGATGAACGTATCTGTTCTGGCAAGATGTGCAGCAATTTACTGAGATCGTCTGTAATTTGCATTCTTCCTAAACTGATGTTCTCATCCACGATGGGTGATTGTTCCTTTTACTGATGATTTAAGCTGAGAAACTAAAGAATGAGCGAGCGCAACCGCCTCCCATAATAGCTGGGGCGTTTCTTCCAGCCTGCTATTAATTTGTTGGTTATAAATAGATGAGGCATTATTATCAGCCTCATCTATGGCGCTCTTTTCTAATTTTTCTAAAATTGGCGATAACAACACGCGGGCATAACTACCGTAAGCTACACCAGCCACAAAAGGTTTGGCATTGGTTGCACTGCTCAAATTTGTATTTAGTAAGCCTGACACTTTAAGTTTATTAACTGTGTAATCATTTGTGCCTCCTGCTAACTGTATAAATCCTGGCAACTTTGCTGCTAATACTTTTTCCCCTAATTTGACGGCGGCGCGAGTAGTTCCAGCACCAATATCGCCACTCATCGGTCGTCCATCTGTCTGCCAAACTAAGTTACATGGCAGAGGTTGCATCACCTCATATAATGCCCACAGGTAGTCAATCAACCCCTCACCATCGCCACAGCTAACGGCTATCAGTTTGAGTTGATCAACCCAAGGAGAAATTGCCTGCCATAAGCGTTTAAAATCTGCTAAATGCCCCACAGAAGTATGAATTTCTATCGCATCCACTCCGGTTTGGATAATTAATGGTGCGATCGCTTCTGGAGTATATATATATGAACGAGTGACAATTTGTTGAATCGGACAAACAGGTAAACACCGACCACAACCATAGCAGCGCTGATCGAGCACACCACAGGAGGAATTAGCTGTATCCTGAAATGCGATCGCATTAGCTGGGCAAATTTTTTCACAAGGACGAGTGCAATCTGCTGGACAATTTGCAGGGTTAAATTCTGCCTTACGAAAATGTGGGTCTTCCCCATCATTCAAACTCACCATTAACCAGGGCAAATTATTCCCACCAAACCCACGTTCTTTTGCAGCACCAGCTAAGGAACCCGCAACTTTTAGCCCGTCAATTGTCGCGGCAATCACTGCTGGGTCGGCAGCAACATCAATGCAGTCAGCACCAGCCAAAGTATAAGCCAAAGTAAGATTCCGAACGGCAGGAAGGTAAGATAAGCTGGCTCCGCAAATGAGTTTAAACCAGTGACCCTCCTTCAGGGAATGTAAGGGATTGTACAAATTAATCACCCTTATATCCTAATTCTTCCTTGCCCTACTTAACAATTCACAAACTCGCAGTTATAGCAACCGCCAAGGCAGTTAGGACAAGCATCTATTCTGAAAGCCTTGGGAATAAAAGTTTTGGGGGCGACCACGCCGCTAGAGCGGCTGGTCTATAAGGCTTATAGCTCTCAAGCCCCTTTGATAAAATGACTTTTTATTCGCAATAAGGTTGAGCATTTCCTCTACCCATAACTGACACTCATGAAAACCAACCA